>NZ_BPRD01000163.1 GCF_022179745.1 Methylorubrum podarium | reverse complement strand
GCGCGACGTGGCCGAGCGGTTCCTGAGCAGCATCGCCGAGAGCCACACCGACCCGGCCAACCCGCCCGGCTGCCTTCTGGTCCAGGGCGGTCTCGCCTGCGGGGAGGGGTCCGAAAACATCCCCTTCGAGCTGGCCACCCGGCGTTCCCAGACCGAGATGGATCTCCGCGAGCGATTCGCGCAGGCCCGGCGCGACGGCGACTTAGCGCCGGAGGCCGATCCGGCGGCGCTGGCCCGGTTTCTCTCGACGGTGGCTTCCGGCATGGGTGTCCTGGCCTCGTCGGGGGCCGACCGCGATGCCCTGCGGGAGGTCGCGCGCGTGTCGCTGAGCGCCTTCACGCGGTGCCGCGAGGCGGGCGCTGGCCAAGCCTGATCGGAGCCGGGCCGGGGACGCCGCGATGCCGGAGCGCTCGGCCCACCGCTCCATCCCGACCGGTCCCGGCGCGCCGTGGCTCGAACGGGGCCGCAAGATCGGCTAAAGCCGATGAGACCCGGTTCGGGCGCGACCACGGCGCCCCGCTCCGCCGCACGAGAAGCCGGATGGACGACGAAGACATCATTCGCACGGATATCGAGTTCGCCGTGGCCGACGCCTGCTGGCGTCACGAGGTCGCCCGGCACCTCGGCACCTCCGTCGCCGAGGATGCGTTGACGCCATCCGAGATGAAGGGCGAGCCCGAGTCCGCGCTCCGCCTCGCCTACGAGGAGCGCCTGCGCGCGCTCCAGGCGTGGCGGCGCGCCCGCGGCCTCGCCTGATCGAACCTACTGCACCGGAGGCTGGCGGCGCGTGAGGGCCGCGGCCGCCCGTTCGATGCGGTCCCCGGTCCGCAGCAGGGCGCGCTCGACGAGGGCGAACAATTCGGGATCGTCGGCATTCTCGGCTTGGCGCGCCGCTTCGAGCAGCGCGTCGAAGACGGCACAGAGCGCGTCCGGCGGGACCGTCGTCGTCTCCGGCGGACGGGGGAGGGGGAGCGGGGGACGCCCCGACGGATCCGGCACGCCGTGCGCCGAGAGGATCTGCCGCGAATCGGCGATGATGCGCTGCGTGCGCTCGACGATGATACGGATTTCCAAAGCCAGCTGCTTGGTCCGTTCGACCTTCGCAAGCGCCGCGCTCGCCCATGGTTCGGTCATCAGGCTTCACCTTGCCGGCAACGCGGAGGCCGCCTCGGGTCCGAGACCCCGGAGGATCGCGCGGGGCGCTCCGGCCGTGCGGTCAGCGGAGTCGCCTCCGCAACCGGCAGCTTCGCATCCCGGCGGACGACACCGCAAGTGGGTGGACGGATGTCCGATACGGGATCCGGCTGACCGGTTCGGTGTCTCCGCCGTCCTTGCGAGGCGAGGCGAAAGCAACCCAGGGCACGACCTGTCCGGAGAGGTCGCGCCCTGGATCACTTCGGCTTCGCCTCGCGACGACGGGGAGGGACAAAACCCAAGGCGATCGACCGGAAACCGCAGGAACCCGTCCGTGCGGAAAAAAACCTCGGCTCAGTGTTTGATGAGCCGGCCCACGGCCTGCAGCAGCTCGCTGTCGAGGACGGGCTTCCCCAAGACGGCGTGCGAGCGGTAATCCGAGCCCTCCGCGATCCGGATCTCGCCGGTGGCGAAGAGGTAGGGCACGCCGCACTCGGTGAGGCGGTCGGCGACGGGGTAGACCGGCTCGCCGTTGAGGTGGACGTCGAGCACCGCCGCGTCGAGCGGTTCCGTCTCGATGAGGGCCAGCGCCCGCTTGGTGTCCGGGACGGGGCCGGCCACCTCGGCCCCGGCCTCCTGCAGCCACCGCTCCATCTCGATCGCGATGAGGTACTCGTCCTCGACCACGAGGATGCGGCGACCTGACAGGGGGCGCTTGGGCGTGGGCATCACGGCTCCGGCAGCGAGGGTCCGCGGAATCCTATCCGCATCGCGGCCGTCGCGAATTTTCCCAGGTTACTTCAGGGGCAGCTCGATCCGGCACCGCAGGCCGTCGCGCGCGAGCAGGTATTCGGTCCGCGCCTGCAGAGCATAGGCGAGCGCGTTCTCGATCAGCTCGCGCCCGTACCCGCGCCGGTCCAGGAGCTGCGGCTCGACACGGATGTCGCTCTCGATCCAGTTCAGCGCCATGCGC
>NZ_BPRD01000162.1 GCF_022179745.1 Methylorubrum podarium | reverse complement strand
ATCGCTTCGGCTCCGCCTCGCGATGTCGGGATGGGACAAGGCCCGAGGTAATCAACCGGAAGCCGTATGAAAGACTCTCAGGCTTCCTCAGGCGGCATGGATCTTCCAGCGCCGAAGTCCCTGCCTGTTCGTCAGGGATCCGGCCTCCTCGGCGGGTACGGGCCGGCTGAAGAGGTAGCCCTGCAGCTCGTGGCAGCCGAGGCTCAGCAGGCATCGGCGCTGCGCCTCGGTCTCGACGCCTTCGGCGACCACCGTCATGTTGAGATTCGTCGCGAGGTCGATGATCGCGCGGACGATGGCCGCGCTGCCCTGCTCGTGCGGAAGGTCTCGCACGAAGCTCTGGTCGATCTTGATCTTGTCGAAGGCGAGACGGCGAAGGTAGCTCAGGCTGGAATAGCCGGTTCCGAAATCGTCGAGGGACAATCGCACGCCCAGTTCGCGCAGCTTGGCGAGCGCGGCCTTGATGGCGGGGGTTGCCTCGAGAAACACCGACTCGGTGATCTCCAGTTCGAGGCGCGAGGGGGCTAACCCGCTCTCCTCCAGCGCGGAGCGGACCAGCAGCGGCAGGTCCGAGTGGCGGAACTGGATCGGCGACAGGTTGACGGCGACGCTGACGTCGCTGGGCCAGCCCGCGGCGGTGGCGCAGGCCTGCCGCAGGATCCACTCCCCCAACGGGATGATGACGCCCGTCTCCTCGGCCAGCGGGATGAATTCGGCCGGCGAGACGAAGTCGCGCTTCGGATGCTTCCAGCGCACGAGCGCTTCGAAGCCCCGGATGCGGGCGTCCTTCGTCACGATGGGCTGGAAGTGGAGAAGGAACTCGTTGCGATCGAGAGCCCCCCACAGGTCGGTCGACAACGCACGTCGCGCCTCGATCCGCTCGTCCATCTCGGCTTCGTAGAAGCGGTATCCGTTGCGTCCTTCGCCCTTCGTCCGGTAGAGGGCGAGGTCGGCGCGCCGCATGATCTCCACGCAGCCGTCCTGCGGGGCGATGGCGATCCCGATGCTGATGCCGATGCTCACCCGGATGCCGTTGATGGCGAAGGGTGAGGCCATCGCCGCGACGATGTCGCTCGCCAGGAGCGCGACCGCGTGGCGATCCCGTGCCGCCGATCCTTTCGCGAGAACGGCGAACTCGTCGCCTGCGAGCCGGGCGAGATGCACGTCGGAGGAGGCGAAGCGCCGGAGACGTTCCGCGACCGCCCGCAGCAATCCGTCGCCGGCCGCGTGCCCGAACGTGTCGTTCACGCTCTTGAACTCGTCGAGGTCCAGCGCGAGCACCGCAAAGCGTCCGCCCGCTCCGACCTGCGCGTGCTCGACTTCCAGAAGCTGCTGGAACTGAACCCGGTTCGGCAGGTCGGTCAGCGGATCATGCAGCGCGAGATACGACAGGCGCTCTTCCGAGCGCCGCTTCTCCGTCACGTCGGACCCGACGCCGCGATACCCCGAGAAGCTCGTTCCGTTGGTGAAGGTCGGCTTTCCGCTCAGCACCCAGGTGCGTTGCTCGCCCGCGATGTTGAGCGGAAGGATGAGGTTGCGGAAGGCGCGCCGCTCCGCGACGCACTTCCAGAGGGCGGTGCTCGGATGTCCGTCGGGCGGGGCGACGGCGGGCAGCAGCAACTGTTCCAGAGGCAATCCGAGGAGCTGGCGCTCCGAGGAGCGGGCCACTTCGACCAGCCTCGGCGAGACATGCTGAAGGCGAAGCTCGGCGTCGGTCTCCCACAGCCAATCGCTGGCATTCTCCTCGAAGTCGTTGAGGAGAAGATGGGTGAATTCCTGCTGACGCTCCAAGTCGACCTGCGCGACGACGCGCATCTTCAGGAGGCGGCTGAGATGCAGGATCGTGAAGCAGATGAAGACCGCGTAGAACGCGAGAAGGATGGCGACGTAGGTGTAGAAGCGCTCGCCCGTCGCCGCCAATCCGACGAAGGATCCGGCGATGATGAGGCCGGAGAAGCCGATGGCGACACGCGGCAGCACGGCGGCGCTCATGCCGGTCGCGATGAGGCCCGCGCAGCTGGAGGCGATGAGCAGGCGCCCGTCCGAATCGGCTCCCGCGAACAGCATGATCGGGATCGAGGCGAGCAGGCAGCCGTAGACATGCGCGAGCAGGACGGTGCTGCGGACGAAGGAGACGGGCACTTCGCGGGGCTTCGGGCGCGAACGCCAGAGCCAGCATTGCTGGAGCACGGCGACCGTCAGCGGCAGGATCGCCGCCTCCAGCCCGGCCAGGTAGGCGCGGTTGGCGGGGTTCCAGAACAGGTAGACGATCACCTGCACGACGCTGAGGCTGACGAGCACAGTGAAGGGAACGAGACGGAGAGCAACGTCGAGCTGCTCCACGCGTACACGCGCCTGCAAATTGGCGTCGAGAGCCTTCTTTTCGCGACCGGTGTCGATCAGGAACGAGATGAGCATCTCACGTGACACGGACGCCTCATGGAGAAAATATTCAATGCCAGACTCGAATTGGCTATTTCTTCAACTCTGACCACAGCCGAACCTTTCCGTCGCAAAATGAGCTACTGGGCTTAAAGTGTCGTAAATCCGGCCCACAGCATTTGTGACAATCAAATCGGTCGATTTTTACTCTTTGGAATACGGTGCCGACCGCGTGCCGTCGGCCGCGGGCGGAGACGCGCGGTTTGGTTCGTATCGGCCCTGTCCGAAGGCGCCGGCCTCGGGCGTGGTCCGCTCGGCCGCGCGGATCCGCAGGAGCCTCCCGCCGTATCGGAATGCTGGCCATTCACCCCGTCTGCCCCTATTGCGCACGTGATCGACGCTGCCCCGCCCGCGCTTCGCCAGGGTTTCGGGGATGTCGACGTTCGGGTGCTGGCCGTGGCCTCGCCGATCGCCGGCACGCGTCCAGAAGCTGCTGCGTGAGGCATGATGCCGCTTCCCAGGACGCTTTTCGGCGAGGCCTCCGAGCGCCTGCCGCTCTTCGATGACCTGCCCGATGCGGCGATCGATCGCCTCGCGGCCGCCGGCTTCGGGCGGGGATTGCTGACGGCGGCGCTTCGGGCTCGGCTCCGCAAGGCCGGCCTCGCGGACATGGCCGCGCTCGCACGGGCCACGCCCACCGACCTCACGGCCGTGCGCAAGATCGGCCCGGTGCGGATCCAGGCGATCCGGACCCACCTGCTCGGTGAACTCGCCCGGCTCGTTCCAGGCGCGCGGGAAAGGCACGATCAGGCGACGACGGACCGACGTCGCCTCGATCGGCTTCGCACCATGCCGGCGGAATGGCTTCCCCTCGGCAGCGCCGTCGAGCGGCTCGGCTCAGCCGGGCCGACCTGGGCCGATCTCGCCCTGATGCAGCGGGCGGAGGCCGGGCGCGCGCTCGGGCTCCCGGCCGCGGATCTCGACGAGATCGTCTCCGCCCTCGCCCACGCCCTGACGCCGGACCGGCCGCACCTCCGACCGGCCCCGGCCTCGCCAGACGATGCCGCGCAGGATGCGAGAGCGCGGCAGGAGCACGCCGAACGGCTGCGGGAGCGCGATCGCGAATGGGACGAGGCGGCACCCGCGAGAGGTGACCGATAGAATCCGGTGCCCATGCTGCGCCCGGCCGCGCGCCCCTGTTCCGGACCGCATCCGGCCGGGACCCCGGCTGAGTCGTCCGGCCGAGGCCTTCGCCTAGGCCGGCAGGACCACCACCTTCGTCTTCACCGGGGTCTGCGCGTAGAGGTGGATCATGTCCTGGCTGAGCAGGCCGACACAGCCGCTCGTGATGCCGCTGCCGATCGATTCGGGATCGCTGCTGGCGTAGATCGTGTACAGCGTGTAGGCGCCGTTCTGGTAGAGATGAAGGGTGCGGGCGCCGAGCGGGTTGTCGAGGCCGCCCGGCATGCCGCGGGCGTATTTGGCCGCCTCGGGCTGCCGCCGGATCATCTCCTTGGGCGGCGTCCAGGTCGCCCATTCGGACTTGCGGCCGACATACGCGTCGCCGCTCCACAGGAACCCGTCGCGCCCGACATTGGCGCCGTAGCGGGTGGCGGAGCCATCGCCCTCGACGCGGTAGACATAGTAGTTGCGCGGATCGACGATGATCGTTCCGGGCGCTTCCTTGGTCTCGTAACGGACCGTGCGGCGGTAGTATTTCGGATCGACCTTGCTGACGTCGACCGCCGGGATCGGAAACTTCTCGTCCGGCATCGGCCCGTAGACCTTCGCCGCCTCGGCCAGCATCGTGCCGTCGGAGGTGACGCAACCGCCGAGCCCGAGCGCGCCGAGGCCGGCGGCCGACCCGGCCAGAAACGACCGGCGGCTGAGACGCTGCGCCCGATGCCCGAGCCGTGCCGACCCGCCGGCATCGGCCTCACGGTTCTTCTGCCCCCAGCCCATCGTCATGATCCCGGACGTCCCCAATCCTGCCGCCCGGTGGGGAAACACACCGGTCCGCACCCGGCAAGTATACGGCCAAGCTGAGGCCGCGGCTACCCGGCCCGTCCGGCAAGCGCGGTGCGCGCCCTGGGCCGGCTGCCCCGCGCCGAGGCCGCCGACGGCGCGCCGGGACGCAACGGATCGGACAGGGCCTCGGAACGGGCGCGGCTCGGCGCTATTGTGCAAGAATGTTCGCCGCGCGCCGTTTCGCGCGTCCTATGGATCGGTATGATCGTGCGGGATCGAGACCCGCGGGAGCCAACTATGACATCGATGCTGCCGGAAGGCGCACAGCCAGGCGATATCGTGACGCCCGACGGCAAGATCTTGTGCCGGGACATGGAGTTGCACGAGTTCGGCTACTTCACCGTCACCTACGAGCAGGCGCAGATCGCGCGCAAGCATGGCTGGGGGTGCCGGGCCGGCGTCGTCCTCGACGGGGAGCATTCCGACGAGTGGAGCTGGGACTACGCGGAGGAAGAGCGGCGCACGGCGCTGGAGAACGGCGAGCCGCCGCCCCGCGTCCGAATCTACCGGGAGCCGCCCGCCTCCTGCCCGGTCGAGACGCCCCTCTCCTGCCGCCTCGAGGGCTGATCGCGAAGCGGGGACGAGCCGGCCGCACGCGAGCGGGGCGAGCACGGCGGCCAGCGTCGAAAAGAGAACGGCCACGGGAGCCGGAACAACGGTGCGCGTACATCCGGCGTCACCCTCGTCCCGGCATCGTGGCCGCGTCCGATCGAGCGACAGAATCGCGATCGGCATGCTCCTGATATGGGAGCACGATGGTTAACAATCAATGAGCAGCCCCGCCGCCCGATCGTCTCACGGGCCGGCGGAGCGTGTCGTATCGTCCGTCACGGCGCTGGAGCGGCTCTCCGGGCCGACGCGGCGACGGACGGCGTCACCGCGCCGGTCCGCCGGCGGTCGCACCGTAGTTCGGCACGGCGCGGTCGTTGAGCTCCGCGTTGCCGTCCTTGGCCGAGCGGTCGATGCCGCGACCCCGAACCGGGCCGATCGAACCGGTCGTCAGGTCGTCGTAGGCGTACGGGGCCGGACGCTCGGTGAAGAAGCTCGACGGCTTCTCGCCTCGAACCGACGAGATGTTCTGAGCGAGAGCGGGTGAAGAGATCGCGCCGATTCCCAAGACAATGGCGGCGATAGCGGAACTGATACGAGTGTTCATGGCACAATCCTACTAGGCTTGCGCGGTCTCCGTCGAATGGCGGCTGGCCGTGACTTATTGGGTGTCCCTGAGTTAGGCTCGCATCTCCTGGAATGACGTGCCATTTCGCACGACCTCATCGAGGATTTCCGCCCTATAGCCTCTGCGACCCGAGCATCGATGAAGGGCGAGGCATTCGGCTGCGCGGCAAGCCTTGCGCGCGCGCCCGGGTCCGCCGCCTGAGCGAGTCTCCGGCGCGCAACACCTCGTCTTTTCCTGCGAAACCGGGCGGCGGCGACTCCAAAACCGTCAAGGTTTGGCTATCAGGCTGATCCGGCCACCCCGTGATTGATCATCGTCATGCTGTCCGTCTCCCGCGCCGTCGTTTCGAAGCACCGTGAGATTTCCGCGCTGCTCGCGACCTATGCCATGTTCCTCAGCGGCGTCCTGATCCTCGCCTGGGCGGCCTGAACCTTCGGCCGAGCGCGGCTTAGGGTCCGGGCCGGGCGCGGCCGCCCGAACGCGTCCGGCACCGGATGCGGTCGAGGCAGGATGTGGGGGCGATTCGGAGCGCCGAGGCGATCGGGACGGGTTTCAGCGGCCGCACAGGGCGGCGAAGGCGGCCGGTTGCGGCGCGCCGCCCTCCGACAGGCGGGTCGGCGTGCACAGGCCCGGATTGGCGCCGCAATAGCCGCCGAAGCTGAAGCGCGTCGCGGAGCCGGGCGGGGCGGGGGTCAGGCCGCCGGCTGTCACGACGACGACGGAGCCGGGCTGGTCGAGGGTCAGGCAGGCCTGCGGGCTGGCTTGGCGCGTGCAGACCCGGACCTCGCCGTCGACGAGGGTGATCACCGACCGGCCGCCGGTCGTCCAGACATCGAACACCGTCCCCCGGACACCGATCGTCGCGACGGGCGTCTTGATCTCGTAGGCCTTCTTGTCGAGGTCGCCGGTCACGAACCGGTAGCTGCCCTTCAGCAGGTTGAGCGCCACCTTTCCGGCCGGCCGTTCCTCCGAATAGACGTACTGGTTGAGCGCGATGCGCGCATTCGGCCCGATCGAGAGGTTGGTCTGGTCGAGGAAGACGATCTTGGCGAGGCTGTCCGCGCCGGTCTGCACCGCCTCGTCCCGGAACACCTTCTCGCCCTCGGCGAGGGCATTCTTCTGAGCGCCCTTGAGGCGGGACACGTCGTTCTTCACGACCGTCGTCGCACCGATCTGCTGGGCCGAGGCGGGGCCCGGAAGGCCGAGCGCGAGGCCGCCGGCCAAGCCGGCGAAACAGATCCGTCTGACGAGACTCATCGCGGCGCGGTCCATCGGAAGTCGCGCCATCGTAGACGCGAAACCCGAGGCGGCGGCAACGGTCCCGGCGGCTTTTCCCGCCGGTGTTGCAAATCGACGGCGCGCGTGACCCAGGTTCGAGGTCTCCGCTGAACGTCGCCGGTCTTCGGGGCAGGAGGACCGGAGCATCGTCTTTTTCCGAAAGCCGGCGGCCACCTTTCGGGACGATGCTAAGCCCGGTAGAGGTCGCGCGGATCGGCCCCGATCTGGCGCCGGAGGGTGGCCAGCGCCTCCGGCGGCAGGGCCTCGATCCAGGCCCGGAAGCGGCGGTGATCGGGCCTGTCCCGGGCGCCGGGGGGCGGCGCCTCCCCCAGGGCCTCGTAGGCGGCCGCGTAGGTCGCGGGACAATTGACCGTCGCCGACCGGGTCCGGCCCCTGGCAAGGCCGCTCGCCCGCGCCCCGAGCCAGAACAGGCGGTCGCCGATCTCGTCCAGCGGCCGGGGCGTCAGCGCCCAGTGGCCGAACAGGGTAAAGGCCGGCGGCAGGAAGAGGTAGCCGCTGGCATCGACGAAGCGGTCGGGATCCTCCTCGGGAAGCGGCAGGACGGTCAGGTCGGGGCGCCGCAGCCGGCGGGCGGCCGTGACGATCCCGCAGCGGTCGAACCCGACCCGGAGCGCCGCCGCGAGGCAGCTCTCGATGTGGTCCGGATCGTACCAGCACCCGCCATCGAGGAAGCAGATCGCCGTGTAGCCTCGCGCCGCCGCGAGCAGGCCGCCGACTGCCCAGGCCGCGCGGGAGCCCGCGCCGGCTCCGCCGAGGCGGATGTGATCGGCGACCAGAGCATCCAACCCGTCCTGCGCCGGGCCGTCGGCGATCAGGATGTGGTCCGCCGCCACGGTCTGGCGCGCCACCGAGGCGATGCAGCGCCGAAGCGCCTCGGGATCTCGCGTCTCGGGGTCGTCCGAGCGGTAGGCCGTCACCACGGCGATCCGCGGGGCGCGGTCCTTCAGCGTCCCGGTCCAGAGGGAGGCGCGGGCCCGCAACCGGTCGTGGGCGTGGTCGCGGTTGGCGCGCACCCGTTCGCGGGTCGGCGGATCGAGGGGTTCGCGCGACAGGAGGATCGCGCAGGCGACGAGGCAGTCCATGTCGCGGCCCGCCCAGTAGGCGTTGACCGCGAACTCGTCGAGGAGCCCGACCGTGTAGATCCAGGGCTGGAGGAACAGGCCGGACTCGGGGGGCGGGCGCCCGAGCCCGCGCGCCGCGGCGGCGAGGCCGCGATCCCATTCGCCGCGCTGCCGGCAGATCAGGGCCGCGGCGTGCAGCGCCTCGACGCGCTCCGGCACGGTCGCGCTCGCGCGGTCGAGCAGGGCCAGGACGTCGTCCGTCGGCGCCCCCTGCCGCGCCATCAGCTTGCCGGCATTGAACAGGCTCTCGAACACCTCCTCGTCCCAGAAGCCGAGTTCGGCCCGCGCGCGGTAGGCCTCGATCGCCCGCTCGAACTGCCCGGAATCGCGCAGGCTCTGGGCGAGGTAGAAGGTGTAGCGGGCGCGCAGGAACGGGTCGTCCTCGCCCGCCAGCGCCGCCTCCAGCAGGGCGGCAGCGGGGAGGTTGTAGACGAGCATCATCGTGCGCGCCCCGTCGCCGCCG
>NZ_BPRD01000161.1 GCF_022179745.1 Methylorubrum podarium | reverse complement strand
GGCGCAGGCGGCCGGCATCCCGCTCGAGGTGATGCACCGGGTCGCCGCCATGGCGAGCGGCGGCATGGACACCCTGCCCCATAATGGCGCGGTGATCACGCTGCTCGCCGTCACCGGGCTCACCCACCGCCAGTCCTACGGCGACATCTTCGCGATCACGATCATCAAGACCGTGGCCGTGTTCGTCGTGATCGGGGTCTATTACGGGACCGGACTGGTCTGACGCCGCTCAGCGCCGGGCGTTCGAGCGGGCGCCGAGGCTGTCGAGGGCATCCGCGTTGGCCCGGCTCCAGGCGTAGAGCAGCTCCACCGGCTCCACGAAGCGGCAGCCGAGCGGGGTGATCCGGTACTCCACGGCGGGCGGCACCGTGCCCTCGACGTGGCGGGTGACGAGGCCGCTGCCCTCCATCTCGCGCAGGGTCTGGGTCAGCATCTTCTTGGAGATGCCGGGCAGGCTGCGGTGGAGCACGCCGGTGCGGGCGCGGCCCCCGTGGAGGGTGTGGAGCGTGTGCAGCACCATGCTGGTCCACTTGGTCGAGAACAGCGCCAGGATCCGCCGCGGCGCGCAATCCTCCCGCCCCTCCTCGTCCGGACTTCCGGGCTCCATGCTGGTGACCTTTCGGTGCCTATGACCCCAAAGGGTGCCGTCTAGCGCCGTCCGGTCCGTAGGCCTAGCTCCAGAAGGCGGGGCAGGGACCACACCGGAGAGAACCATGACGGGAACAGCACTGATCGCGGGCGTCGGCGGCATCGTCGGCAACAACCTCGCCCGGCACCTCGTCGACCGGGGCTGGACGGTCGAGGGGCTGGCGCGGCGCCCGCCGGACATCGCCGGGGTGACGCCGATCGCCGCCGACCTGCTCGACCCGGCGGCGCTGGCGCGGGCGCTGGAGGGCCGCAGGCCGAGCCACCTCTTCCTCGCCACCTGGCTGCGCCAGCCGACGGAGGCCGAGAACATCCGCGTCAACGCGGGAATGGTCTCGAATCTCCTCGAGGCGCTCCGCCCGGCGGCAAGCCTGCGCCACGTGGCGCTGGTGACGGGGCTCAAGCACTATCTCGGGCCGTTCGAGGCCTACGGGAAGGGGAGCCTGCCGCCGACCCCGTTCCGCGAGGACCTGCCGCGCCTTCCCGTCGAGAATTTTTACTACGCGCAGGAGGATGCGGTGTTCGCGGCCGCCGCGCGCGACGGTTTCAGCTGGAGCGTGCACCGCCCGCACACCATCGTCGGCTACGCGCTCGGCAACGCCATGAACATGGGCGTGACGCTCGCCGTCTACGCCACGCTCTGCCGCGAGACCGGGCGTCCCTTCCGCTTCCCCGGCTCGGCGGCGCAGTGGAACGGGCTCACCGACGTGACCGATGCGCGGCTGCTCGCCCGCCACCTCGAATGGGCGGCGCTGACGGAGAGCGCGCACAACGAGGCCTTCAACGTCGTCGACGGCGATGTCTTCCGCTGGCAATGGATGTGGGGGCGGCTCGCCCGGTGGTTCGAGGTCGAACCGGCGCCCTTCGACGGCACGGTGAACCCGCTGGAACAGCAGATGGCGGGCGCCGCCCCGCTCTGGGCGGAGATCGCGGCGCGCCACGGCCTGGTCGAGCCCGATCTCGACCGCCTGGTGTCGGCCTGGCACACCGATGCCGATCTCGGCCGCCCGATCGAGGTCGTCACCGACATGAGCAAGAGCCGGCGCCTGGGCTTTCTCGACTACCAGCCCTCGGACGACGCGTTCTTCGACCTGTTCGCGCGGCTGCGGGCGGACCGGGTCATCCCGTGACCGGAGCCGTCCTCACCCCACCGTCCCGGCCTTCTGCCGCCGGGTCGGATGGGTCATGGCTTCGAGCTCCAGAAGCCCGTTGAGCTGGGCCTCCGTCAGCAGGCCCTCCTCCAGCACGAGGTCGGCCACCGCGCGGTTCTCCTTCAGCGCGCGGCGGGCGATGCGGGAACTGGCCTCGTAGCCGAGCGTCGGCGCGAGCGCCGTGACGAGGCCGATCGAGCCCTGGACGAGGGCGCGGCAGCGCTCGCGGTCGGCCTCGATGCCCTCGACGCAGCGCTTGGTCAGGGTGTCGAGGGCGGCGGTCAGCATCCGCAGGGAGCTCAGCACGCAGTAGCCGATGGTCGGCTCGAAGGCGTTGAGCTGGAGCTGGCCGCCCTCGGCGCAGAGCGTCACCGTCAGGTCGTGGCCGATCACCATGTAGGCGACTTGGTTGACCACCTCCGGAATCACCGGGTTGACCTTGCCCGGCATGATCGAGGAGCCGGCCTGCACGGCGGGCAGCCGGATCTCGCCGATGCCCGTGCGGGGGCCGGACGAGAGCAGCCGCAGGTCGTTGCAGATCTTGGACAGTTTCACCGCGACGCGCTTGAGGGTACCGGAGAACAGCACGAAGGCGCCGAGATCCGAGGTCGCCTCGATCAGGTTGGAGGCGAGCACCATCGGCTGGCCGGCGAGCCGCGACAGCTCCTCCACGGCGAGTGCGGCGTAGCGTGGGTCGGCGTTGATGCCGGTGCCGATCGCGGTCGCGCCGAGATTCACCTCGCGGAACAGGCCGACGATCTCGTTGAGCCGCGCCACGTCCTCCTTGATGGTGGCGTGGAAGCCGTCGAACTCCTGGCCCAGCGTCATCGGCACCGCGTCCTGGAGCTGGGTGCGGCCCATCTTCAGCACGTCGGCGAACTCCACCGCCTTGCTCTTGAAGGCGTAGGCGAGGTCGTCGAGCGCCTTCACCAGCGGCTGCGTCGCGAAGATCACCGCGAGCCGCAGGGCCGTCGGGTAGGCGTCGTTGGTCGATTGCGCCATGTTGACGTCGTCGTTGGGGTGCAGCGCGGCGTAGTCGCCGGGCGCCCGGCCCATCAGCCGCAGGCCCACATTGGCGATGACCTCATTGGCGTTCATGTTGGTCGAGGTGCCGGCCCCGCCCTGGATCGCGTCGACCACGAAGGATTCGGCGTAGAGGGGATCGGTCGCGACGAGGGTGCAGGCCGCGTCGATGATGCGCGCCTTCGCCTCCGGCAGGTAGCCGAGCCGGTGGTTGGCCCGGGCCGCCGCCTGCTTCACCAGGGCGAGCGCCCGCACGAGCTCCGGGTAGTGGCCGACTGGCACGCCGGTGATCGGAAAATTCGCCACCGCCCGCTTGGTGTGGAGGCCCCACAGGGCCTCCGCCGGCACCTCGCCGTCGCCGAGCAGGTCGTGCTCCGGGCGGGTCTTCTCCGCCTCCATCACCACCTTGCGCACGGTGGCGACGGCGAGATCCTCCTCCTGCGCCGCGCTCTCCGCCCCGGAGGCTTCCGGGATCGTCGCCGCCCGCATGGCCGCGTCCTTGAAGGCTTTCCTGGCGGCCTTCTTGCCCGTGCCCTTGCCCGCGTCTTTGCCTTTGCCCGCGCCCTTGCCGGTACCCTTGCCGGCACCCTTGCCCGATCGCCCGGTCCCGCCGGCCGCTGCCGTCTTCGTCACGAAACCCCTCCCGATTCTCAAATCGATCCGGCGGGGTTTTCTTGTTCTCTTGGCCCTCGCCGCCGGGATGGTCTTGAGATCCCGAAGTCTCGGGATGTCAATTGCTTGTCGGCCCGGCCCCGTGTCACGGGCGGCGGGTCGTCACCGGAGGGCGGCCGGGACCGCCGGTCGCGGTCTGAGAAGGACGCGGGCTCAGAAGAACACGGTCGTGTTGAGATAGCCGTAGAAGGTGTCGCCCGTGTCGGGGGCGTTGGGCGCGTTGCGCAGGAAATCGCCCTTGGCGAGGTAGGCGAGGCCGGTTTCGAGGATCATCGCGTCGGGGACGATCCAGGTGCGCAGGCGCCCCTCGATCTGGTGGCCGGCGAAGGTGCCGGAGCGGCCGGTGCGGTCGCGGACCAGGGTCGCGGCGAAGGTGTCGGTGGCGCTCGCCAGCCAGAGCGGCCGGTAGGCGATGAAGGCGTCCCAGACCTTGCTCGGGGCGATCTCGGCGCGGATCGAGGGCGAGATCAGGTTGGCGCGCTGCACCGGGCCGTAGAGGCCGGTCGGGCCGTACTCGAAGCGCCGGGCGCCGAACAGGGTGTCGAAGCGGCTGAACCGGCCGCCGTCGTTCCGGTCTCCGCTGGCGTGGTCGTAGTGCAGCGACAGCCGCGGCCGCCATGCGTGCTCGAAGGTGTAGCCGACCTCCGCGTGGACGAAGTAGGCCGAGACCGTGAGGTCGCGCAGGTCGGTGGCCGCGGCGGTCTCGCGGGCGAGGCCGGTCTGGTAGATCGCCTCGAAATCGTAGTCGAACGCGCCCACCCGCGGCCGGCGCGCGAGCCGCAGGCCGGGGGTGAACAGGCGCCGGTCGCGGGTCTGGACCGAGCGCGGGCCGGTGCCCGAATCCTGCTCGTAGAGGCCGTAGCCGTAGAGCTCGAACGTGCCGCCGAGGATGTCGGCGAAGGTGTAGGAGGCGCCGAAGAGCTGCAGGTTCAGGCTCTCGCGGTCGAATTCGATGCCGTTGTCGAGGATGCCGTCGACGTCGTCCGGCAGCCGGGTGTGCGGCATCGCCCACAGGGCGGTGAACTTGTCCCGGTTCGCGCCCTGCCAGTCGAAGCTCGCGCCGGTATAGGCGTTGATGGTGTTGCGGAACTGCTGGCGCGAGACGAGGCGGCGGGAGCCGATGTTCTTGGTGAAGCGGCCGACCGTCAGGCTGCTCTTCGCGCCGTCGCCGCCGAGATCGCCCGTGTCGAGGGTGAGATAGGCTTGGCCCGGTTCGAGGGCGTTGATCTCCGTGGTGGAGGCGGAGGAGTTGCGCTGCTGGAAGAAGCCGCGGCTGTCGAACAGCTCCACCCCGAGGCGCACCGGGCCCTTGATCCCGTACTCCACGTGCAGGGTGGTGAGGTACGAGTTCAGGATGTCGTTGGCGGCGAAGGCCGGCACCGGGCGGAACTGGTTGGCGATGCCCTCCGCCCGCGCCCGGAACGAGCCGCCGATGCGCCAGTTCTCCGGCTCGCCGAGCGCCCTGTAGAGGACGTTCGGCGGCGCGGCCGGCGCGGCCGAGAAGGATGGCCCGTCCTGCCTCCTGCCGGCCGCCGCGATCGCCGCCTGCGCCCTGGCGGTGGCGACGTCCGCGGCGACATCCGCGGCGACATCCGAGGCGCTGACGGGCGGCGTGTCCGGGGGCCCGGCCAGGGAGCTGTTCCGAGCGAGGGCCGGGCCGGCAAGCAGGGGGAAGGAAGCGCCGGCCAGCAGCGACGCGCACAGAACCGATCGCTTCACCATGCCGCTCCTGTTCTTTGGCAGAGTTCGTCCGAGAGCGATGAGAGATCACCTAGTCTGATATACCAACGCAAGGACTGGCTCTTCGATCGATGCATTTTGTCGGAGCGGCGCCGTTTCGGAGTATCCATCGGCAGCCAGTTTTCCGCACGGCAGGTGACATCCAAAACAGAACGAAATCAGAGATTTAAGATGTCCAGCTTGATCGCTGACAGGCGCGTTTCCTTTGTCCCCCGTCTGCAACGGCAGGGGCAAAAGCTCAGGAGTACTTGAAATTATCGGGATTAAACCCGGACGGGCGTCCCAGCAGGCGGGGGCCGGTCGCGCCCGGCAACCGTCCCGCGCGCAAGGATGGCGGCGGACGGATGACAAGCCGGTGTTCCGGCCCCACTATGGTTGCGCCGCCGCCCGTCGGGCCGCGGCGCATCAAGCACGTGTTCGGAAGGTCCGCCCATGCGCCTCAAGGCCGCGCTCCTGCTCACCGCCCTCGTCGCCGCGACCGCCGCCTCGTCGGCGCGCGCCAACAACCCCGCGGGCCAGGATCTCACCGGGACGCTGAAGAAGGTGAAGGACACGGGCGCCCTCACCATCGGCTACCGCGACGCCTCGGTGCCGTTCTCCTATCTCGACGGCAGCCAGAAGCCGGTGGGCTACGCCTACGAGATCTGCCTGAAGGTCGCCGACGCGGTCAAAGCCCATCTCAAGCTCGACAAGCTCGACGTGCGGCTCAACCCCGTCACCTCCGCGACCCGCATTCCCCTGATCGCCAACGGGACGATCGACCTCGAATGCGGCTCGACCACCAACAACGCCGACCGGCAGCGCCAGGCCGCCTTCACCAACACCCACTTCCTCACCGCGACGCGCTTCGTCGCGAAGAAGGAGAAGGGGCTCGACAAGACCGACGACCTCAAGGGCCGCACCGTGGTCTCGACCTCGGGCACGACCAACATCCGCCAGATCAACGAGATCAACGCGGCCCGGGGTCTCGGCATGCGGATCCTGCCGGCCAAGGACCACGCGGAGGGCTTCCTGATGATGGAGACCGGCCGCGCCGACGCCTTCGTGATGGACGACGTGCTGCTCGCCGCCCTCGTCGCCGGCTCGAAGACGCCCGAGGCCTACACGATCTCGTCGGAGGCCCAGTCGCGTCCGGAGCCCTACGGCATCATGCTGCGCAAGGACGACGCCCCGTTCAAGGCCGTGGTCGATGCGGCGACCGCCGCGCTCTACAAGAGCCCGGAGGGCAAGGCGCTCTACGACAAGTGGTTCACCCAACCCATCCCGCCGCGGGGCATCAACCTGAAGCTCCCGATGAGCGAGGCGATGCAGAAGGTCTTCGCCAGTCCCAGCGACAGCGCCGATCCGGCGGCCTACTGACCGCGCCGGACTGCAGGCGGTGAGCGACCTTCCGATGATCTGCGCCCGATGAACTACAATTGGAACTGGGGCATCTTCCTGGAGCCGTCGCCCGAGGGCGCCGGCACCTATGCCGACATGCTGCTCTCGGGGCTGGCCTGGACGGTCGCCACCGCCCTCTGCTCGTGGGCCATCGCCTTCACCCTCGGCTCTCTGGTCGGCGTGATGCGCACGCTGCCCTCGCGCGCCGCCAACGCCGTCGGCGCCGCCTATGTCGAGCTGTTCCGCAACGTCCCGCTGCTGGTGCAGATGTTCCTCTGGTACTTCGTGCTGCCGGAACTCCTGCCCGCGCGCCTGGGCTCGGCCGTCAAGCAGATGCCGGACGCGCCGTTCTACACGGCGGTCCTGTGCCTGGGCTTCTTCACCGCGGCGCGGGTGGCCGAGCAGGTCCGGGCCGGCATCCGCGCCCTGCCGCGGGGGCAGGCGCAGGCGGGCCTCGCCCTCGGGCTGACGCGGGCGCAGACCTACCGCGCCGTGCTGCTGCCCAACGCCTACCGCATCCTCCTGCCGCCGCTCACCTCGGAATTCCTCAACAACCTCAAGAACACCTCGGTGGCCCTCACCATCGGCCTGCTGGAACTCACGGCGCGGGCCCGCTCGATGCAGGAATTCTCGTTCCACGTGTTCGAGGCCTTCACCGCGGCGACCCTGCTCTACGTCGCCCTCAACCTCGTGGTGATCGCGGGGGCGACCCTGCTGGAGCGGCGCGTGGCCGTGCCGGGAGGGCGCTGATGTTCGGGCATTTCGACCTCTCCGTCATCGTCGGCGCGCTGCCCTACCTGTTCGCCGAGGGCATGGTGTTCACGCTGACGCTGACCGCGCTCGCGGCGAGCGGCGGCATCGTGCTCGGCACGGGGCTGGCGCTGCTGCGGCTCTCGGGCGTGCCGGGCCTGACGCACGCGGCCAAGCTCTACGTCGAGCTGATGCGGTCCCTGCCGCTCGTGCTGGTGATCTTCTGGTTCTACTTCCTCGTGCCCTATCTCGGCGCCTGGGCGACGGGCTCGGACACGCCGATCCAGGTCGGGGCCTTCGCCAGCGCGCTCGTCACCTTCACCCTGTTCGAGGCGGCGTACTTCTCCGAGATCGTCCGGGCGGGCATCCAGTCGATCCCGAAGGGGCAGAGCGCGGCGGCCCAGGCGCTCGGCATGAGCTACGCGCAGACGATGCGCCTCGTGGTGCTGCCGCAGGCCTTCCGCAACATGGTGCCGCTGCTGCTGACCCAGACGATCGTGCTCTTCCAGGACACCTCCCTCGTCTACGTGCTCTCGCTGACCGACTTCCTCGGGGCCGCCTCCAAGGTCGCGCAGCGCGACGGGCGCCTCGTGGAGATGTACCTGTTCGCCGCGCTCGTCTACTTCGCCGTCTGCTTCGCGGCCTCGCTGCTGGTGCGCCGGCTCCAGGCCCGCACGGCGATCGTCCGGTGACGGGGAAACGCCATGAGGATGGGCCCATGACCTCGAGTCCCGTGACCTCGACTCCCTCGGCCCCGCAGCCGGCGGCGGCCGCCGGGCCGATGATCGTCATCGAGGGGGTGTCGAAGTGGTATGGCGACGTCCGCGTCCTGTCCGGCTGCTCCACCGCGGTGAGCCGGGGCGAGGTGGTGGTGGTCTGCGGTCCCTCCGGCTCGGGCAAGTCGACGCTCTTGAAATGCGTCAACGCCCTCGAGCCGTTCCAGGAGGGGCAGATCACCGTCGACGGCACGCGGGTGCGGGACCGGGCCACCAACCTGCCGCGCCTGCGCGCGCGGGTCGGCATGGTGTTCCAGCATTTCGAGCTGTTCCCGCATCTCAGCGTCATCGACAACCTGACGCTGGCCCCGCGCAAGGTGCTCGGGCGCTCGAAGGCGGCGGCGGCCCAGCGCGGCCTCGACCTCCTGGCCCGCGTCGGCCTCTCCGCCCACGCGCAAAAACATCCGGGCCAGCTCTCGGGCGGGCAGCAGCAGCGGGTGGCCATCGCCCGGGCGCTCGCCATGGACCCGGTGGTGATGCTGTTCGACGAGCCGACCTCGGCCCTCGATCCCGAGATGGTCGGCGAGGTGCTCGACGTGATGGTGGAACTGGCCCGCGACGGCATGACCATGATGGTCGTGACCCACGAGATGGGCTTCGCCCGCAAGGTCGCCGACCGGGTGGTGTTCATGGATCGCGGCGAGATCGTCGAGGATGTCGCGAAGGAGGCCTTCTTCGATCGGCCCCGCAGCGAGCGGGCTCAGCAATTTTTGTCGAAGATCCTCGCACATTGACCCGGTTCGACGGCCCTCGGCTCTCCCCGAGGGACCGTTCCGCCTGTATGCTGCCGGCTTGTGCCGCTGAAGCCGGCCCTGTTTCCTTCACGTTGTCATGACGTGGGGCTCTGCCCCGGCCGCGTCGGGAGAGGCCGTCCCGTGCAGCCGGTCCCGGGCGTGATCGAGACAGGACGGTTTTTTCCAAACAGCTTTTCTCGGATGCCGCGTTATTTTTTCGACATCAACGACGGCACGGATCTGAAGGACGAGGTGGGTCGCGAGATCCAGGACCCGCTCGCCCTGCGCCGTGAGGCGCTGCGGGTGATGACGACCCTGATGGCCGCCGAGGCCGAGGACAGCCAGGATTGCACGCTGGTTCTGACCGTCCGCAACGGCGACGGCGACGGCGTGATGACGATTCGCCTCGTCTGCCAGATCGACGACGGCTGATCCGGGTTCCGCCGGAGCGGCGAGCGCATCGGCCCGCGGGGACGCTCACGGAGGATGGGGACGGTCCGCCGAACGCGTCGCACCCGGCCGGGGAGCCGGTGCGCGCTCTTCGGGGGGCGGAGCCGCGTGGCCGAGGTCGATCAGGAGCATGTCGAGCAGGACGCGGAGCCGGCGGAAGCCCGAGGCCGGAAGCTTTTCACGGGCGGCCGCGCACAGGGCCGCAACCTCAGCGATGGCATCAGCGTCGTTCGTCGGCATCGTCCTGCTCTGACCAGAGCGTATTCGTCGTGACCATCAATCGAACACCGCCGGAAAAGCTATCCGATGCGGCGAGCCGGGTGTGGATGTGTTCGAACGAACACTTGCTCGATCATGGACCGTCGATCGCGTCAGGGTCTAGCGGGATCTTTCGATCAAAATATCGTGTGCGTCCCCGCGGGCAGCTTGACGGAGCGCGGCGGGGTCGGTCGCGGCGCCGATGCGCGTTCGCGGTCCGGGAATCGGGGGCGCATCGACGGGTTCGCGCGCGACGTCCGGTCTCGACGAGGGCGACGGCGCGACGCGGCAGGGGCTCGGCGCTGCAGGTCCGATCGCAGGGATGCGCCGTCAGGCCAGCGAGATGAGGACGATGCCGGCCACCATCAGGGCGGCCCCGCCGAGCCGCGACGCGCCGGCCCGCACCCGCTTCATCCCGACCCAGCCGAAATGATCCAGCGCCACCGAGGTCAGTAGGTTGGCGGTGATCAGGAGGCCGTTGAAGGCGCCCGCGCCGACCTTGTCGACGAAGAGCAGGCCGGCGAACACCGCCACGGCCCCGGCGAGGCCGGCCAGCGGCATCCACCAGCGCACCCCCTCGAGATCGGCCCGCCGCGGCAGCGGCTTCGGCCGCAGCAGGAAGACCAGCACGAAGACGAACAGCACCGGCAGGAACGAGACCAGGGCCGCGAGCCAGGGGTTGACCAGGGCGCCGCGCAGCTGCGCGTTCCACACCACGCCGATCGCCTGCAGGGCGCCCGCGCCGACGATGAAGGGGTAGAGCAGGCGCGGACCGAGGCCGTGGCCGGCCTCCCCGGTCTCGCCCCCGGTCGCACCCTCGGTCGCGCCCTTCTCGGGCGTGACGCGGGCGATGAACGTCACGCCGACGGCCATGAGCAGGCCGCCGAGCCAGGGCAGCGGCTTGAACCCGCCGCCCGGCAGCCCGAACAGGCCCAGCGCATCCATCGCCAGGGAGGTCAGGATGTTGGCCGTCAGCGTCAGGCCGTTGAAGGGGCCGGCGCCGACCTTGTCGACGAGGGCGAGGCCGCCGAACACCGCCACCGCCCCGGCCAGGCCGCCCAGCGGCGCGTACCACGGCATGCCCCCGAGCGTGTCGAGGCCCGGCAGCGGGGTCGGCATCACGAGGAACAGCGTCGCGAAGACGAGGACGATCGGCAGGAAGGAGACGGAGGCCGCCAGGAACGGGTTGACGAGCTGCCCGCGCAGCTGCGCGTTCATGGAATTGCCGAGCGCCTGGAGCCCGCCCGCCAGGATGATGAAGGGATAGAGCAGGGCGGCACTCACGCGGGTCGGCTCCGGAGCGGCGAAGGGCGGGGATCAGGCAGGAATCGGGCGGGGATCAGACGAGGATCAGGGCGGCGAGGGCCAGCGCGAGCGCCGGCGGCATGACGAGGGCGCCGAGCTTCAGGAACGCCCAGGCGGAGACGTGCAGGCCTTCGCGGCGGATCGCGGTGAGCCAGAGGATCGTGGCGAGCGAGCCGGTGACGGAGAGGTTCGGGCCGAGATCGACGCCGATCAGGATCGCGCCCGCGACCGTCTCGGAGACCTGCGCGGATTGCACCGCCGCCCCCGCCAGGAGGCCCGCCGGCAGGTTGTTGACGAGGTTCGAACCGAAGGCCACGAGGGCGCCGCCGGCCCAGGCCGTCGCCGCGGGATCGCCCTGCGCGGCCCGGCCCAGGAGGTCGGCGAGCGTCCTGAGCAGGCCGGTCTTCTCCAGGGCCTCGACCAGGACGAAGAGCCCGGCGACCAGGGGCAGCACGCCCCAGGAGACGTCCCGGACCACCGCCACGAGGCCGCCCCGCCCGATCAGAAGCACGACGAGGGTGGTGGCGAGCCCGGCGATGAAGGTCGGCAGGCCGAGTTCGAGTCCGGCGGCGGAGGCGCCGACCAGGGCCGCGCCGGTGGCGACGATGCCCCCGCCCGCGACCATGCCGCCGAGCGAGAGGGCCGGCGTCGCGACCGCGGTCGCCACCGTCTCCGTCTTCAGCCGCGCGTCCTGGGTCAGGCGGAGGACGACGTAGGTCGCGACGATGGCGAGGAGGGAGGGCAGGGTGAAGGTCGCGAGCCAGCGGCCGAGCGGCGGCATCGCCTCGGCGAACACGACGAGGTTGGCCGGGTTCGAGATCGGCAGCACGAAGCTCGCCGCGTTGGCGATGAAGGCGCAGATGAACAGGTAGGGCAGGGGCTGCCTCACGCCCGCGGCCCGGGTCGCGGCGAAGACGGCCGGCGTCAGCACCACCGCGCAGGCATCGTTCGAGAGGAAGACCGTGACCACCGTGCCGACGACGTAGACGAGCAGGAACAGCCGCGTCGCCGAGCCCTTCGCGGCCCGCACCGCGTGGGCGGCGAGCCAGTCGAACAGGCCCTCCTTCCGGGCGATCTCGGAGAGCAGCATCATCCCGACGAGGAAGAGGTAGACGTCCGCGCCCTTGGCCGTGCCCTCCAGGGCGGCCTGCCAGGGGATCAGGCCGAGGAGCACGAGGAGCCCCGCCCCGGCCACCGCCCAGACCGCCTCCGGCCAGGCGAAGGGGCGCAGGATCACGCCGAGCGTCGCCAGCGCGGCGATGGCCCAGGTCGCGACGTTCGGGGTCAGGGTGAGGGCGCCCATCGGCGTCGGGCTTCCTTTTCGTCGGAGAGGGTCACGCGGGTCCGGTGCGGCGCTGCTGCGGCCCGGCTCGGCTTCGATCGCGCGGTGCCTCGAAGACCACGTCCCGAGCGCCGGCGCATCGACGCCGATCCGGGTCTGCCCCACCGGCAGACGCCGCTCAAGTTTTCCCACGCGCGCCTGTTCCGGAACACTCCATCACAAAAGTCGGAGGATGGCCGCCCGCGTGGGCCGGAGCGTCGCGATCCCGAGCCGCGATTCGTGACGCCGCGTCGGGCGCGGCGGCGAGACGGGTGGGGCAGGGTGGAACAGCGCCCCGGAGTGCCGGTTCCCCGAGGGCGCATTGCGCCAGCAAACAGGGAGATCCGCCATGAAGGCTCTGACCCTCGCCCTCGCGACCACCCTCCTGCTCACGCCCGCCGCCCTCGCGGCCGAAGGCTCGGGCACCAGCCGCTCCGGCACCGCCGACAGCACGGGGGCCAACGATGCCGGTTCCGGGGCCTCGCCCGGGGCGGCCGGAAGCGGCCCCACCTCCGGCGACAAGAGCCGCTCCGGCACCACCAACAGCACGGGGGCCAACGATGCCGGCTCCGGTGCCTCGCCCGGCGCCAAGGGCAAGGGCCACGAGGCTCGCTAGGGGGCTTCGACCGACAGGAGGCCCGATCGGCGTGACGAGCGCGCCGAATCGGACCTGCCCTGTCCGCCGTCGATGCCGAGGCGGGCAGGGATAGGAAGGGTCGTCCGGCGTCCGTGCGGTTCCCGGACGACTCCTCGCGGCTTCCGCTCGGCCGAACCTCCCCGGGAGGAGGGGGCCGCGAGCGGGATCAGTCGTTCTTCACCGTGCCGTCCGGGCCGACCTTGACCTCCTGCTCGCGGTCGTTGAGCGCCAGCTTGATCTCGTACTCGACCGAATTGCCCTCGCGCTCGACCTCGGCCTCGTAGGCCTTGCTGCCGGGGGCCTTCTGCTCGGCCAGCTTGATCGCGTCCTTCAGCGAGACCTTGGCGTTCTGGAAGTCGCTCGCCTTCAGGCGGGTGAAGTAGCGCTCGATCGGCTGGTTCTCGCTCTTGAAGAGCTCGCCGGTGTCGGCGTTGATGCCCTGCTCGACGAGCTTGCCGCTCGGATAGACGACCTTGATCGCGTAGCGCGCCGGGTTCTTGCCGTCGGCCTTCTCGAAGTCGGCGTCGATCGCCTTGCCGCCCTTGTCCTCGCCCTCGGCCTTGCCCTCGGCGGTGGCGATGGCCTGGGCGAGGCCGACCTTGGCCGACTTGGCGACCTGCCATTCCTTGAGGTCGCCGTTCGACTTGGTGGCCTCCGTCGCACTGGGCGCGCGGCCGGTGTTTTCCGGGTTCTTGGTCAGATCGGGATTCTGGGCCGCGCCGACGCCCGTCATCAGGGCGAGGAGGCCGGTGGCGGCGGTGAGGCGCAGGACGTTGGTCTTCATCGCGTTCGTCTTCATCGCGTTCGTCTCCATGGCGGGGCTCCCGTTTTCGGGGTTGTTGCGGACCCACTGAACGGCCCGGGCCGCCGCTTGGTTGCAGCGCGTCATGACGTTCGAAGCCTGCTGGCACGCGCCGCCGGCGCGCCGTCCGTGCCCGTCGGAAACCGCAGCGGAGCGACCCGGGCGCACCGGCCGTCTTGACATATATACGATCCGCAAATAACTAATACGCACATTGAATATAAGAGGGTTGCGAGCGTGGTGAACCCCGTCGAGTCCGAGGCGGCCTTCCTGGCACGCTACGATCCCGCCGATTACGCGCGGCCGGCGATCGCCGTCGATCTGGTGCTGTTGGGGCTCTCCGGCGGCCGCCCCGCCATCCTGCTGCTGAAGCGCGACCGCCACCCGCATGCGGGGCGCTACGCGCTCCCCGGCGGCTTCGTCGGGATCGACGAGCCGCTCGACGCCGCCGCCGGGCGGGTCCTGCGGGAGAAGGCCGGCGACGCGCCGGCGCATCTCGAGCAGCTCTACACCTTCGGCGCCGTGGAGCGCGATCCGCGCATGCGCATCGTCACGGTCGCCTATCTCGCGCTCCTGACCGAGGCGGCCTTCGCCGAGGCGCTGGCGCGGGCCCCGGCCCTGCAGCCCGGCACGGTCGCGGCGTCTTCGATCGATGGGCCGGTCACGGTCCACGCGCTCCACGGCGAGGCGCTCGCCCTCGCCTTCGACCACGCCGAGATCGTCGCGGTGGCGCTGCGGCGGCTCAGGGGCAAGCTCGACTACTCGGAGGTCGGCTTCGCCCTGCTGCCGGAGCTGTTCACCCTGCGCCAGCTCCAGGACGTGCACGAGGCGATCCTCGGCACGCGCCTCAACAAGCCCGCCTTCCGCCGCCGCATGCTCGACCGCGGCTGGCTCGAACCCACCGGCCGGTTCGAGACGGGCACGTCCTACCGCCCCGCCGAGCTGTACCGCCCGGCCCGGAATCCCTCGCCCACCGCATCGACGAATTCGTCGCCAAATTCATCGCAAGGAGACTGACATGGCCACGATCCGCCGCTTCGGCGTTCTCTCCCAGCTTCGGAGCGAGGCCAGCCACTACGTCATCCGCTACCGCAACGGCCACCCGCGCCAGAGCGGGCGCGGCCTCGTCTTCTGGTTCCGCCCGGAGACGGCGAGCATCAGCGAACTGCCCATGGACGACCGCGAAATGACGCTGTTCGTCCGCGGCCGCAGCCAGGATTTCCAGGTCGTGGCGGTCCAGGGCAGCATCGGCTGGCACGTCGCCGATCCCGAGCGGCTCGCCGCCCGCGTCGATTTCTCCCTCGACCTGCGCACCGGCCGGCTCCAGGGCGAGCCGATCGAGCGGATCGAGGCGCGCATCGCCGGGCTCGCCAACCAGACCGTCCTGCAATTCCTCGGAAGCGCGCCGGTGCGCGCCCTGCTCGATGCCGGGCCGGAGGCCCTGCGGGCGCAGGTGCAGGCGGCGCTCGGCACCGAGCCCTCGCTCGCCGAGATCGGCGTCGCGGTGGTCTCGGTGCGGCTCACCAACCTCGCCCCGTCGAGCGAGCTGGAGCGCGCCCTGCAGACCCCGACCTACGAGGCGCTGCAGCAGAAGGCGGACGAGGCCACCTTCGCCCGCCGGGCGCTGGCCGTGGAGAAGGAGCGCGCCATCGCCGAGAACGAACTCGCCACGAAGACGGAGCTCGCCCGGCGCGAGGCGCTGCTGATCGCCGAGGAGGCGCAGAACGCCCGCAACCGGGCGCAGGCGCGGGCCGAGGCGGAGGGCATCGCGGCCGGCGCGGAGGCCGAGCGCATCCGCGCGGTCGAGGGCGCGCGCGCCGAGGCCGAGCGGGCGCGGGTCGCGATCTACCGCGACGTCGCGCCGGGCACCCTCGTCGGCCTCGCCGCCCAGGCGCTGGCGGGCAAGCTCGACACGATCGAGCACGTCACCGTCACCCCGGACCTCCTCGCCACCCTGCTCGGCGAGGTCCGCCGCTCGACCGGCCTGCCGGCGCGCTGAGGGAGGCAGCCATGGCCGCGCTCACGCCGCGGGCGGTCTTCGTCACCCGCGAGACCGATTACGAGCTCCTGATCGCCCGGCACGCCACCCGGGGCCAGGCCCGCTTCTTCCTGGAGAGCCGCGGCCAGGAGCTCGACGCGGTCGAGGCGCGCCACGCGCGCTTCCACGCGGTGCTGGCCGAGGCGCGCGCCGCGGTCCCCGGCGCGTGGCGCCAGGCCCTGGTGCGGCGGGGCGACCTCGACCGCTTCCTGTTCGCCGCCGACGACGTCGTCGTCGCCGTCGGGCAGGACGGGCTGATCGCCAACGTCGCCAAGTATCTGGGCGCGCAGCCGGTGATCGGGGTCAACCCGGCGCCCGACCTCTACGACGGCGTGCTGGCGCGCAATCCCGTCGAGCGGCTCGCCCGGCTGCTGCCGGCGAGCGCCGCCGGGGCGGCCGGGATCGAGCGGCGCACCATGGTCGAGGCGGTGATCGACGGGGCGGAGCGCCTGTTCGCCCTCAACGAGATCTTCGTCGGCCACCGCAGCCACCAATCCGCCCGCTACCGGATCGAGGCCGGGGCGGACTCGGAGGAGCAGTCCTCCAGCGGGCTCATCGTCGCCTCCGGCACCGGCGCCACCGGCTGGGCCCGCTCCATCGCCGAGGCGACCCGGCTCGACCTGCCGCTCGCCCCCGACGAGCGGGCGGTGGGCTACTGGGTGCGCGAGCCGTTCCCGAGCCTCACGACCGCCACGCGGCTGCGGGCCGGCCGCCTCACCGACGCGCCACTCGTCGTCACCTCGCGGATGAACGAGGGCGGCGTGGTCTTCGCCGACGGGATCGAGCAGGACTTCCTGGGCTTCGGCTGGGGCCGGCAGGTGCGGATCGCGCCGGCCGACCGGGCGCTGCACCTCGTGATCGGGTGAGCGGACCGACCCGGCCAGCCCGCCGCGGCGCCGGCATGTTCGGGGGCGCACCTGTCCTGGCCCTCCATCCCGTGTAAGGGACGATGGCGAGGGGTTCGGGCGGGCCATTGGGACCATCACCATGTCTCGGGCCCGATCCTGTCGCAAAACCGCCAAGGGGGCGGATCATGGGGCGGGTGCCGATCATGGGGCGCATGATCGCGCGCCGTGAGCGTCGGCGCGGGGACTCGACCGATCCGGGAATGGGCAGCACGTGGAATCGGCAGCAGAGCATCGGATCAGCGGTCTCACCGAGGCGGGTCGGCACGACGGGGGGCCGGACGGGAGTCTCGACGGCCGCGCCGTCCTGCGCGGGCCTTCCCGCCCCGACCTGATCCGCCGGGAGACCCTGGCCGCCCTGTTCCGGGCGAGCGCCGCCGCGCGCCCCGACGCGCCCTGCCTGATCGACGCCGCCGAGCCGGCGTCGGACGGACGCCGCCCGGTCCTGACCTATGCCGAGGTCGATGCCCGCTCCGACGCAATCGCCGCCGGGCTTTCCGCCCGCGGTATCGGTCCGGGCGACGTGGTGGGGCTGTGGATGGCCCGCGGCACCGAACTGCTGATCGCCCAGATCGGCATCGCCAAGTCGGGGGCCGCCTGGCTCCCCTTCGATGCCGAGGCGCCCGCGGACCGGGTCGCGGTCTGCCTGGGCGACGCGGAGGCGAGGGCGCTCCTCGTCTCGCAGGCCCTGCGGCCCCAGGCGCCCGAGGGCACGCCCGCGCTCACCACGGACGAGGTGCGGGCGGCGGGGCAGGGCGGTCCGGCCCCCGATCTCGACGCCGCCGGCCTCACCCCCGAGCACCCGGCCTACCTGATCTACACCTCGGGCTCGACCGGCGTGCCGAAGGGCATCGTCATCAGCCACGCCAACATCTGCCACTTCCTGCGCGCGGGCAACGCGGTCTACGGCTTGCGCGCCGACGACGTGGTGTTCCAGGGCGCCTCCGTCGCCTTCGATCTCTCGATGGAGGAGATCTGGGTCCCCTATCTCGTCGGCGCCTGCCTGTTCGTGGCGAGCCCGGCCATGATGGGCGACGTGGAATCGCTGCCCGCGATCATCGCCGAGGCCGGCGTCACCGTGCTCGACACGGTGCCGACCCTGCTCGCGATGATCCCCGGCGACCTTCCGACCGTCCGCCTTGTCCTGCTCGGCGGCGAGGCCCTGCCCGAGCCGCTGGTGGCGCGCTGGGCCACGGGTGAGCGGCGCCTGTTCAACACCTACGGCCCGACCGAGGCCACCGTGGTGGCGACCGCCGCCGAGATGCGGCCGGGCCGGCCCGTCACCATCGGCGGCCCGATCCCGAACTACTCCGTCTACGTCGCCGACGAGGCGCTGAATCTTTTGGGACTGGGCGAACAGGGGGAACTGCTGATCGGCGGCCCCGGCGTGGCGGCGGGCTACCTGAAGCGGCCCGAGCTGACGGCGGAAAAGTTCGTCGCCAACCCCTACTCGTCCGACGGGACCGACCCGGTCCTCTACCGCTCCGGCGACGCGGTCTCGATGACGGAGACCGGCGACATCCTCTTCCACGGCCGCATCGACGATCAGGTCAAGATCCGCGGCTTTCGCGTGGAACTCGGCGAGATCGAGGCCCGCATCCGCGGCGAGGCGGGCGTCAACCAGGCGGCGGTGGTGCTGCGGCGCGACGACGAGGTCGACCGCCTCGTCGCCTTCCTCGTGCCCGAGCGCGGGGCCGCGCTCGACCGCGCGGCGCTCCGAAAGAATCTGGCGGCGCAGATGCCGCCCTACATGGTGCCCGGCCATTTCGAGACGGTGGAGAGCCTGCCCCGGCTCACCTCCGGCAAGGTCGACCGCAAGGCGCTGCGGGTCGCCCCGCTCACGGTCGCGGTGGCGGAGGGCGAGCAGGAAGCCCCCGACAACGAGACCGAGGCCGCGCTGCTGGCCGCCGCCAAAAAGGTGTTCGGCGACGGGCCGGTCGGGTTCGAGGCGGACTTCTTCTCCGAACTCGGCGGCCACTCGCTGCTCGCCGCCCGCTTCGTCGGCGCGGTGCGCGAGACGCCCGCGCTCGCCGCCATCACCCTGCAGGACGTCTATGCCGGGCGCACGCTCCGGGCGATGGCCGCCAGCCTGATCGAGCGCACCGGCGGCGTCGGCGCGCAGACCGCGGTCCGCGACCTGAGCTTCGACCCGCCCCCGCTCCTGCGCCGGGCCCTGTGCGGGCTGGCGCAGGCGGCGGCACTTCCCTTCGTCATCGCGCTCGCCACCTCGCAGTGGCTCGGCATCTTCGTCACCTACCTGCTGCTGACCGGCGGCGGCCTCGGCTTCTGGGGCGAGCTCGGCGTCCTCCTGCTCGTCTATATCGGCATCAACGCGGTGACGGCCTCGGTGGCGATCGCCGCCAAGTGGCTGATCCTCGGGCGGACGCGACCCGGCCGCTACCCGCTCTGGGGCGTCTACTATTACCGCTGGTGGCTGGCGCAGCGCCTGACGCCGCTCGTCCACATCAAGTGGCTCCAGGGCTCGCCCGCCATCGTCGCCTATCTGCGGCTGCTCGGCGCGAAGATCGGCGACGACGTGCTGATCTCCGACCTCGATGTCGGCGCGGCCGACCTGCTCACCATCGGCCGCGGCGCCTCGCTCGGCGGGCGGCTCGTCATCGCCAACGCCGAGGTCGTGGGCAACGAACTCGTCATCGGCCCCGTCACGATCGGCGAGGATGTCGCCATCGGCGCCTCCTGCGTCATCGGCCCCGGCGCGGTGATCGGCGACCACGCCGAGATCGCCGACCTCACCACCGTGCCGGCCGGCACCGAGATCGGCCCGGCCGAGGCCTGGGACGGTTCGCCCGGCCGCCGGGTCGGCACCGTCGACTTCTCCGCGCTCCCTGAGCCCGCCACCGCCTCGCCCGCACGCCGGGCGGCCTTCGGCGCGGTCTACGCCTTCCTGCTCGCGGCGGTGCCGGCGGTCGGCCTGCTGCCGATCTTCCCGGCTTTCTACATCTTCGACCAGATCTCCGATAACCTCTCCGAGATCACCGACGTCGACTACCACGCCTACCTGACGCTGCTGACCTGGCCCACCGCCATGCTGATGACGGCGGGCACCGTGCTGCTCATCGCCGCCATCCGCTGGGCGGTGCTGCCGCGGGCGACCCACGGCACCTACTCGATCTGGTCGGGCTTCTACCTCCGCAAGTGGCTGGTGGCGCTCGCCTCCGAGGTGACGCTGGAGACGCTCTCCTCGCTGTTCGCCACCGTCTACATGCGGGCGTGGTACCGGCTGATGGGGGCCAGGATGGGCCGGGGCGCCGAGATCTCGACCAATCTCGGCTCGCGCCACGACCTCGTCTCGATCGGCGCCAACAACTTCATCGCCGACGCGGTGGTGGTCGGCGAGGAGGAGATCCGCCGCGGCTGGATGCACCTCCACACCGTCGAGACCGGCGCCCGCGTCTTCGTCGGCAACGACGGCGTGCTGCCGCCGGGCACGCGGCTGCCCGACGACGTGCTGATCGGCATCAAGTCGAAGCCGCCGGCCAACGCGGCGATGGGGCCGGGCGAGACGTGGTTCGGCTCGCCGCCGATCCGCCTGCCGGTGCGCCAGAAGGTCGATCTCGGCTCGCACGCCCAGACCTTCGAGCCGAGCGTCTGGGCCAAGCTCCGGCGCGGCCTGTTCGAGGCCTTCGCCACCTCGTTCTCGCCGATGCTCTACATCTCCCTCGCCATCTGCGCGATCGACTGGGTGTTCTACCCCGAGATCCTCGAAGGGGACTGGGTCGGGCTCGGCGTCGCCTTCCTGCTCGCGAGCGTCGTCATCGCGCTGATCCAGACGAGCAGCGTCATCGCCCTCAAATGGCTCTTGATGGGGGTCTACCGCCCCGGCATGCGGCCGATGTGGTCGTGGTGGGCGATGCGCACCGAGGCCATCGCGGTGGCCTATTGGGGGCTGGCCGGCAAGGTGCTGCTGGAGCACCTGATGGGCACGCCGTTCCTGCCCTGGGTGCTGCGCCTCTTCGGCGTCAAGGTCGGCCGGGGCGCCTGCCTGCTGATGACCGACATCACCGAGTTCGACTGCGTCGAGATCGGCGATTTTGCCGCCATCAACCGCTCGGCGGCGCTCCAGACCCACCTCTACGAGGACCGCATCATGAAGGTCGGCCGGGTCGTGGTCGGGCGCGGCGTCTCGGTCGGGGCCTTCTCCACCGTCCTCTACGACAGCCATGTCGGCGACTACGCGCGGCTGCGCCCGCTCACCATCGTCATGAAGGGCGAGTCGATCCCGGCGCACTCGGAATGGGAGGGCGCGCCCGCCGTGCCGGTGGTGCATGCGGTGGCGGAGCCGGTGGCGTGAGGCCGGCCCCGTCGGGGGAGGACTTTGCCTCCGACACGCGATCACGGCGCTCGTCACCGTGAGCGCCAGCGAAGCGGTCCAGGAACGCGACCTCGGCCGGACTCGCACGACGTCTCGGCAGCCTCTACAATCGACGGCATGAGTCGGGACAACCCGCATATCGGATCGAGCTTCGAGAGCTGGCTTGAGGCCGAAGGCATCGTCGAAGACGTGACGATGGCGATGTCTGCCTGGGCGAAACCGCACAGCCTGATCGGCACATGGCGGCGCTTCGGTTCAGCCGGGCCGATCTACGAAATCGTTGGAAAGGGCGAGCCGTCGACAGGGGCTAGCTCGTTCATGCGTGTCCGTGTCGTCGAGACAGGCGAGGAATTGGCCTATCCCCTGGCGCACATCCTCGACGATCCAAAAGTGGGGTAGTCTTTGCTAAAGGCAGAGCGATGACAGCGGCGCGTATCGAAGCGCACCGCTGGAGAAACAGCTCGTACTAAGGCCACGATTTGCCGAGGCATTGGGCGACCTTCGCAGTGCCGTTGCCGACCCTGCGGATGCATTCTCTGAGCTGTGCCTCGGTCACACCAAAGCGATTGGTCCAGTAGCGTACCTCCCAGGGTTCCGTCAGGCTGATTTTGTTTTTGTCCTCCGGTCCCCGGCGCTCCAGATCGTCAGCCATAAATTCCTCCTCTAGGTTGTGATATGAGATATATCTCTCGCATCGGCAACTTCAAGGATATTTATCCAACTCACGCCGCCTCGGTCTTCGCCCCGAGCCGCTTGTCGAGATAGGTGTCGACCGTCTGGGTCAGCTCGTCGACCTTGCCGTCGAAGAAGTGGTTGGCGCCCTCGACCATCTGGTGCTCGATGATGACGCCCTTCTGCGTCTTCACCTTCTCGATCACCGGGATCACCTCGCGGGCCGGCGCCACCCGGTCTTCCGAGCCGTGCACGAACAGGCCGGAGGAGGGGCAGGGCGCGAGGAAGGTGAAATCGTAGCGGTTGGCCATGGCGGCGATCGAGATGAAGCCCTCGATCTCCGGGCGGCGCATCAAGAGCTGCATGCCGATCCACGAGCCGAACGACACGCCCGCGATCCAGCAGGACTTCGCCTCCGGGTTGACCGACTGCACCCAGTCGAGGGCGGCGGCCGCGTCGGACAGCTCGCCCGAGCCGTGGTCGAACGCGCCCTGGCTGCGGCCGACCCCGCGGAAATTGAAGCGCAGGGCTGCGAATCCGCGGTTGGCGAAGGTGTAGAAAAGATTGTACACAATTTGATTGTTCATCGTGCCCCCGAACTGGGGGTGCGGATGGAGCACGATCGCGATCGGCGCCCCCTTCTTCTTCGGGGCCTGGTAGCGGCCTTCGAGGCGGCCGGCGGGGCCGGAGAAAATGACTTCGGGCATGGTGTCCTCGAGATGATCCGACCCTCACCCCCGAGAAGGCAGGGAGGCTGAGCCGGTCACGGCTTGACTCGTTGCGCGCGCCACCTACAAGCCTCTTAGAATAATTCTAGGCGATTAGAATAATTCTAAACTGTTCGTCGGACCCCGACCTGCGATGCATGAGGCGCGTTTCGCGCGGCTTAGCACGGGGGAGGGGGGCGAAATCAAGAAAATCAGGATTGGCAGGACGATACGGAGCGCAACGGCAGGATGACCTCAGGCGGGCGCAGCTATCTCGATCACAACGCGACCTCCCCGGTGCGTCCGGAGGTCGCGACCGTGGTCGCGCGCGCCCTCGAATGGCCCGGCAATCCGTCCTCCATTCACGAAGAGGGCCGCGCGGCGCGCCACGCCCTGCAGACGGCGCGGATCCGGCTCGCCGCCCTCGTCGGGACGGCGCCTGAACGGGTCACCTTCACCAGTGGCGGCACGGAAGCCGCCAACGCCGTGCTCTCCGGCGCGTTGCGCCGGCAGGGGATGCCGGCCCCCACGCGCCTGCTGCTCTCGGCCACCGAGCACCCTTGCGTCGCCGCCGGCCACCGCTTCGCCCCCGGGCAGGTCGAGGTGCTGCCGGTGGATGAGGCCGGCCTGCTGCGGCTCGACGTGCTGGCGGCCCGGCTCGACGCTGTTCGCGACGAGGCCGTGCTGGTCTCGGTCCACGCCGCCAACAACGAGACCGGGGTGGTCCAGCCCCTCGACGCGATCGTCCGGCTCGCCCGCGCCCACGGGCAGGCCCTCGTCC
>NZ_BPRD01000160.1 GCF_022179745.1 Methylorubrum podarium | reverse complement strand
CCCTCCCGCTTGCAGGAGCAATCCGCCGTGAAGCTCTTGCGGAACTTGAAGGCCGACGGCAGCGCGGTGTAGGCGCGATTGCCCTTGATGGTGGCGGCGTATTTCAGGGCTTCGTCGCCGTGCGGCATCGAGTAGGCGACCGCCTCCGTGCCGGGGCAGAGCGCCTGGCACATCTCGTCGGCCCCGCCGCGCCCGTCGGGCAGGTTCGCCATCGGGAAGTACGACCCGTCGCAGGTCTTCACGCAGATCACCTGCACGCCGCCGCGGGCGGTCTGATTGCCGGCCGTCTGTCCCTCCTGCCCATCCCCCGGGGTCAGGCCGGTGCAGGCATTCGACACGGCGGCGACGAGCTGCCGACGGCGGGCGGCCACCACCTCGCCGTCGCCCCCGCCATAGGTGGCGTTGAGCGAGCGGATCCGCGCTTCGACGGCGCCGCATTGCGGGGGACGCGTGTCGAAGAACAGGAACTTGCCGCCCTCGCAGTTGAGGCTGCGATAGTAGGCCTCGAGGCGCGCGACCTCGCTCTGGAGCGCCGACGCCGTGGAGGCGCTGGCGTTGAGATTGGCGAGTTCCGTCCGGTAGCGCTGGCAGGCCCACACGTCGGGCGCAGCGACGGCCGGCGCCGCCCGAGCGAGGGCGAGCGCGGCGAGCACGACGCCGAGTGCGCGGCGAAACTGCGGTCCGATCATCGGCATGGTGCGGATGCTGGGGATCTCGGGCAGGGGTCGCGGGGGTTCACAGCAGGATGCCGGGCCGCGCGAAGCGGCACAAGCGATCCCCGACATGTGTTAAAGCCCCTCGCCCTTTCGGGACAGAGACACCATGTCTCTGCGGCCGAGCTTTGAGGGGATTGCGTCGATGATGTGGCTCACGGGCACCAATGGGAATGGCGGCCGGCGCGCGGTGGCCGGCCTCGCCGCGGGCGTCGCCGTCTGCCTGGCTTTGGCGGCCCCGGCCGCAGCGCAGGAGCCCGACCGGATCTTCGACAAGTCGACGGTCTGGCGCCCGCTGACCCCGAACGACAAGCTCGTGGTCTACGGCATCGACGACCCGGCGGTGGCCGGGATCGCCTGCTGGTACACCCAGCCCGAGAAGGGCGGCATCAAGGGCACGTTCGGGCTGGCGGAGGATGTCTCGGACATCTCGCTCGCCTGCCGGCAGGTCGGCCCGGTCCAGTTCAAGGACAAGATGAAGCAGGGCGAGGTGGTGTTCAGCGAGCGCCGCTCGCTGATCTTCAAGTCGATGCAGATCGTCCGCGGCTGCGACGTCAAGCGCAACACGCTGATCTACATGGTCTATTCCGACAAGGTGATCCAGGGCTCGCCCAAGAACTCGACCTCCGCCGTGCCGCTCGCCCCGTGGGGAATCGAGCCGCCGCCGAAATGCGCGGATTTCCTGAAATAGGCGAACGGGGATCACGCGTAGTGCCAGCGGCACTGAGCGATTTCGAGCGTCTGCTCGGTGCCCGTTCCACCGACGCGGTAGACCAGACGGTGCGAGCCGGTGATGCGGCGCGACCACCACCCCTTCAGATTGCCCTTCAAGGGCTCGGGCTTGCCGAGTCCCGCGAAGGGTGAGCGGGAGGCGTCCTTGATGAGGTCGTTGAGGCGCCTCAGAACGGCGGGATCCGTCGCTTGCCAGTGGAGGTAATCCGCCCAAGCCTGATCGGACCAGAGCAGCCTCACTCCTCGATCAGGGGACGCTCCGTGCCCCCGCCCGCATCGAGCTGGCTCACGCTCGCCATCAGGCGGGCGGCGTTGGCCGGCGTGCCGAGCAGATGCATCGTCTCGCGCAGGCTCTCCAGCTCGGCGAGGGGGATGATCGCAAGGTCTTCGCGGTTCCGGCGGGACACGACGAGCTCGACCCGGTCGCTCTCGACCCGGTCGAGATGCTCGGCCAGGTTACGCCGCAGCTCCGTGAAACCGACAGAACCCATGGGCTCACACCGATCCTGTACCGCTTCCTGTACAGATTGATAGTGGCCGGACAAGGCCGCTGCAAGCGGTGCACGAAGGTCCGGGGGAGGGTATCAATCCTGACAGGTGATGCGCAGCGGGCGCGGGGCGCTCTTCACCGGGGCGGCGTCGCCGATGGCACCGGTATACTCGTCCTGCGCGGCGACGCCGTAATTGGCGGCGCTGGCGAAGCCTTGCGACTCGCACCAGGCGTTGGCAACGACCTGTCCGCACTCGCTCGGACCGCCGCTCAGGCACTCGCCGACGCCGTAGCCGTCCTCGGCCGGGATCAGGAACGTCTTCTCGACGGGCTTGCGCGCCGCGGCGGGCTCACTGCCGGCGCTCGCCGGCAGGGCGGCGCTGGCGAGAACGAGAGCGAGAAGGGCGACGGTCGGACGGCGCATGGTGAAGACCTTGTGAACGGGTTCGTTCGAGTGCGGAGTGTTCGGACGGCGCAGTAAACAAACCCTTGCCGGTCCGGATCACGGTCGATTGAGAAGCGGCACGTCCGCCGCCCTTCTCGAATTCATCACCGTTTTGGGGTAGCCCAACCGCGTGGCGGCGACCGTCGCGGCGAGGCAACAGCGGCGGGCGGCGGCCCGGGCGAGACTGTGGCGGCGCCGCGGCCCGGCACCGCCCGGCGGCGAGCGGAAAGTGCTGCGCCGCAACGACAAACGACGAGGGCGGCAGCCGCCGCAGGGGAGGCCGGGCGAGCCCGGCAGGAACGCAGTCGATGACGCCGATGTTGCGCCTCTACAACACGCTGACCCGCGAGAAGGCGGCCTTCGCCCCGATCGATCCGGCGAACGTGCGGATCTATGCCTGCGGGCCGACGGTCTACGACGCGGCGCATATCGGCAACGCCCGGCCGATCATCGTCTTCGACCTGCTGTTCCGGCTGCTGCGCCACCTCTACGGCGAGGCGCACGTCACCTACGCCCGCAACGTCACGGACGTGGACGACAAGATCAACGCCCGCGCGCTCGAGCGCGGCATCACCATCCGCGAGCTCACCGACGGCACGCTGGCGCAGTTCCACCGGGACATCCGCGACCTCGGCGTGCTGATGGCCGACGACGTGAACCGGGCCGGCGCGCCGGCGCGCTTCATCGAGCCGCGGGCCACCGACCACATCGCGGAGATGCACCGGCTGATCGAGGGGCTGGTCGCGGCCGGCCACGCCTACGTGGCGGAGGGGCACGTCCTCTTCGACGTGCCCTCCATGCCGGATTACGGCGCGCTCTCGAAGCGCCCGCTGGACGAGATGGAGGCGGGCGCCCGGGTCGAGGTCGCGCCCTACAAGCGCTCACCCCTCGACTTCGTGCTGTGGAAACCCTCGAAGGACGGGGAGCCCTCCTGGCCCTCGCCCGCCGGGATCGCGGCGCCGGGCCGGCCGGGCTGGCACATCGAGTGCTCGGCCATGTCGTGGAAGCACCTGGGCGAAACCTTCGACATCCATGCCGGCGGCATCGACCTAATCTTCCCCCACCACGAGAACGAGGTGGCCCAATCCCGCTGCTGCTTCGGCACCGACGTGATGGCCAACGTCTGGCTCCACAACGGCTTCCTTCAGGTCGAGGGAGAGAAGATGTCGAAGTCGCTCGGCAACTTCATCACCATCCGCCAGGTGCTCGACGACTGGCCGGGCGAGGTGGTGCGCCTCAACATGCTGAAGACCCACTACCGCCAGCCGATCGATTGGACCCTGCGCGGTCTGGAGGAATCGAGCCGGATGCTGGACCGCTGGTACGAGGCGGCCGGCGAGGCGGCGCCGGGCGCCTCGGTGCCCGAGGGCGTGGTCGAGGCGCTCGGCGACGACCTGAACACGCCGGCCGCGATCGGCGAGCTGCACCGGCTCGCCGGCAGCGACGCCGGAGCGCTCAAGGCCGGCGCGGGGTTGATGGGCTTCCTGCCGCACACCGCGTCGGAGCGGGAGGCCGCGCGGGTTGGCGCGGCGGGGATCGACGTGGCGCGCGTCGAAGCGCTGATCGCCGAGCGCAAGGCGGCCCGCGCCGCCAAGGACTGGGCCGCCTCCGACCGGGTGCGCGATGCGCTCACCGCCCTGGGTGTCAGCGTGAAGGACAACAAGGACGGCACCACCACCTGGACGGTGGCGGGCTGAAGCGTCAGCCCGTCAACCGCTCCAGCCACCCGCCGCCATGGGCGAAGGAGCGCCCGCTCAGCCGGCGCAGCGCTTCCTCCGTCGGCACGAGCGGGTGCTCGGCATAGACCTGCGCGATCTCCTCGGCGGTGTTGGGGAGCCGGGAGAACTCCTCAACAATCGCGTCGTGGTTGGTCTTGAGCGTGCGCGAGGACGGGTCGAGCCCGGTGACGACGACGAGACCGGTCGGCGGGGCATCCACCAGCATCACGTCGAGATCGGGCCGGTAGCGCTTCAGGATCGGCACGATCTTCCAGACGTCGCCGGTCCACCAGCCCTCGAACGGAGTTCCCCGCGCGCGGATGTCGGCCTGCATCGGGTCGCGGTCGGCCATCGGCGCGGCCACCGGCAGGCAGTCGTGCATCACGATGATCGAGTCGCGCCGGCAGATCGCCTCGGTGTTGAAGAAGTCGCGCAGCAGGAACTCGAACAGGTGCATGCCGTCGAGGAAGGCGAGGTCGATCCGCCCGCCGATGTCGCGGCGCAGGTTCAGATGCGCGAAGAACACGTCGCTCATCACCTGAAACAACGAGACCTTGACCTTGTTGGCCGCGACGTTGGTCCGGAGTCGGAATTCCGGATCGACGGCGACGCCGTGGCGGCAGGCGATGCCCGAAAAGATGTCGCCGAAGGCGACGCCGATCTCCAGGTAGCGCCGGACGGCGGCGTTGCGGGAAAGCTTGGCCAGCACGCTCGCGTAGTACTCGCCCCGGTGCTCGCCGGCGATGGTCTGTCCGGGCTCGGTCGAAGCCGTCATCAGAAGCGCTTCTCGATCAGTTCGTCCGCCATCGGCGCGGGCTCGGTGCGGGCCAGGACCTCGCGCAGGGTGTCCAGCACGCGGTCGGGATCCTCGCCGACGAGGTAGTTCAGATCGAGGCCCTCGCGGATGAAGCCGTGGCCGCGCATATGGTCGATCAGGGTGATGAGCGGATCCCAGAAGCCGTTCACCGAGAGCAGCAGGATCGGCTTGCGGTGCTGGCCGAGCTGCGCCCAGGTGAGCTGCTCGACCAGCTCCTCCAGCGTGCCGATGCCGCCGGGCAGGGCGACGAAGGCGTCGGCCCGGTCGAACATCAGCCGCTTGCGGGTGTGCATGTCGGAGACGACGACGGTCTCTTGCACCGCATCGAGCATGCGCTCGCGCGACTTCAGGAAGTCCGGGATGATGCCGGTGACGTAGCCGCCCGCATCGAGCGTCGCGCTCGCGACGGTGCCCATCAGGCCGACATTGCCGCCGCCGTAGACGAGCTTGACGCCCGCGCGGGCGAGCGCGGTACCGAGCCGGCGGGCGGCGTCGGCGAAGGCCGGATCGCCGCCGAAGCCGGAGCCGCAATAGACGCAGACGGAGGTCAGCGGCGCCATCACGCGTCTCCTCGACGGCGGCGGACCGCATCCGGGCATCGGATCAGGCGCGCGTCCAAGCCGAAGAATGCTGAGTTCACGCGGGAAAAGTGGGTACGCGCGCGTTCGAGCTTTGGTGTTCTTCTCATGTTCGTTAATATGTCACCGGATTTAGACGGGTTGTCGACAATCGGCGGCACGATGTGCGCGCCCGCGGCGGCCCGAGGCGTGCGGGAGTGTTCGGCCATGACGGCTGAGGTGCGGCGAAGCCTCGTCCTCGCGGCAGCGGGGCTGCTCGGCGGCTTCGCCATGGTGGTCGCGTTGTTCGGGACCGGGGAGCTTCTCAAGCGCAACGCGACGGTCAACCCTTCTGCCGAGACACCGGCCGCGCCGGACGGACCGTCGGCCGGGGCGGAGACCGGCGACCGTGCGGGCAAGGAACCCTCGACGGACTCTCCTCATGCCGCCCTCGGAGCCCTCTCGCAAGGGGGGACCGGGCCGGGACAGCCGGCCGCGCCCGACGCGACGCCGCGCGGGGACGACGGAACGCCGAGCTTCGACATCGTCCGCGTCGAGCCCGACGGGGCGAGCGTCATCGCGGGACGCGCGGCGCCCGACAGCCGCATCGAGCTCCTGCGCGACGGCAAGCCCTTCGCCACGGCTTGGGCCGACGCCTCCGGCCAGTTCGCCCTGACGCCGCCGGACCTGCCGCCGGGCACGAGCGAGATCGCCCTGCGTGCCACCGGCCCCGACGGCAAGCCGCTGCCGGGGCGCGAGAGCGTGACCGTAGTGGTGGCGGAGAAGCGCGATGCCAAGCCGCTGATCGCCCTGAGCGCGCCCGACGTGCCGACGCGGGTGCTGTCGCAGCCGGATGCGCCCGACGCCTCCGGCAAGCCGCCGGCCGCCGCCTTCGCCGCGACGCCCGGCAACGCCGCGCCCGCGCCGGGCGGGACCGAGGGATCGCGGGAGGCCGGCAAGCCGGCCGGCGAGAGCCGGTCGGCCGCGGTCAAGCCGAGCCGCGGGTCCGACAAGCCGGCCGGCAAGGCGCCGGCCGAGGCGGGCGCCATCCGCATCGTCAGCGTGGATGCGCAGGAGGGCGGGCGCCTCGACGTCACCGGTCAGGCGACGGCGTGGAGCAGCCTGCGCCTCTACCTCAACGACACCATGGTGGCCTCGGGGCGGTCCGGGGCCGACGGGCGGGTCGCCTTCACGATCGGGCGCGGGGTGAAGCCGGGCGCCTACCGCATCCGGATCGATTCCGTCGATCCCGCGGGCGGCAAGGTGAAGTCCCGCGCGGAGGTGGCCTTCGCCTATCCCGACAGCGTGCCGCCGACGCGCTACGCGGAGACCGGCCCGGCCGCCGCGGCGAAGCCCGAGGGCACGTCGCCGCCGACCCCGAAGGGACAGCCGGGCCGGGAGCGGGCGGCGGTCGAACCCCGCACGACCGCCCCGGAGCAGCCCGGAACGAGTCGCCCGACCCCAGCGGCGAAGACCAAATCCGCGGAAGCGAAATCGGCGGAGATCGGCCCGGCGCCGAGCCTCGCGGCGGCCGGACTCTACCGGGGCTTGAGCGACCTCAAGGAGGCGGATCGCCCGGTGGCCGCCGGCACGCCCGCCCTGGCCGCGTCCTCGGGCGCCAGGGCGGGCGT
>NZ_BPRD01000159.1 GCF_022179745.1 Methylorubrum podarium | reverse complement strand
CGACGCGGCGTGGCGCGGGCGGGACGCAGCCGGCGCGGAGCCGATCCTGGTCCATCGCGCCTACAAGTGGCGCCTGGGCGGGACGGAGACGCCGGTGGTGACGCTCTATCACTGGCCGCGGGTGCGCGAGCCCCGGCAGATCGAGGCGCGGCTCCTGTCCCTCGCGGAGGGCTGGGAGGCTTCGGACAAGACCGTGCTCGGCGTCGCCCGAAGCATCCTGCGGCTGGCGCAGGAGCGCGGGCACGGCGCCATCCACTATCTCGAAGCCCGCGAGGAGCCGGGATCGCGCCTCTCCTACGATCTCAACCTCTACGCCTGCGGCCTGACGATGGGGGAGGCGGAAATGGTGATCGGCCAAGCCTTCGTCGATCTCGGAATCCCGCCCCCCGACGCCGCCGAGGTGCTGGCACAGAGGCGCGAGGAGGCCCTCGGCCACGTCGCCGGCGGGATCGGGCGCGACGGCAAGCCCTTCCTCACCGTCTATTCCGGCATGGCCGACGCATGAGCCGCCCCGACCCCGCACGCCTGGAAATGGCCGCCCCGGGCGACCGCTACGCCGATTACTGCCTGTGGGACTACGAGCCGGTCGGGCCGATTGCGGGGCGCCTGCGGCAGGCGAGCCTTCTCTGGCACTCCCTGGCCTGCGCGGGCGCGGATCCCCGGCTCTTCGCAATCTGCGACGCGCTGCGCGCCGGGCTCGGGCCCGGACGCTGCGTCTGGGGCGCCAAGCTCCGGGACGGCGTCACCACCTGGGAGTTCTACTTCTACGACTACGCCCGGCTCGACCGGACGGTCTCGATCGAGCGCGTGCTGGCGATCCTGGCGCCCTTCGCGCCCTGCGGGCTGCGCTACGCCGGCGCGCGGCCCTACTTCATGTTCTCGCTCGACCTCGACGACGCGCTGGCGCGGGGCGAGCGCGACCTCGACCGCCTCAACATCTATGTCGGCAATCCGGGCAGCGCGGTCTCGTCGGGCCTCAGCTACGGGCTCTCCGCGCAGGGCCTCGTCTTCGACAACCTCTACAGCTTCTTCGACGCCGCCCGCGAGGGCGAGGCGATCCGGGCCAAGGCGGCCTGCTCGGCCCATCTCGACCTGCCCGGCCTCGATCTCGACGCGATCCTGTGGCCCGAACTGATGCGCTGCGGCGTCGTGGTCGTGGCCAACAAGCGCCTGTGCGACGGAGTCTACTTCTCGCGCATCGGCATCGACGGGCTGATCGCCTTCCTCGACCAGCTCGCCTATCCGCCCGCGATCCGCGATTTCGTGCACGCCGAGCGGCGACGCCTGTCGCACCTGCTGTTCGATGTCGGGATCGACTACGCGGTGATCGACGGCAAGCTGACGGTGACGAAAAGCGCGTATTACGGTCTCCTCTGAAGGGGCGGGACAAGATGGGACGCTACGACCACGCGGCTTACGTCTCCCTGACGATGGAGTTTCGCTGCAACCTCAAATGCATCCACTGCATGATCGAGGGCACGATGGACCGGCTCGCGCCGGAATCGGACGCGCATTTCGAGGAGATCCTCGCCCGCAACGCCCGCGAGCGGCGCTGGACCGGGCTGATCCTGACCGGCTCCGAGATCACCCTGCGGCGCGACCTGCCCGAACTGGCGCGCCGGGCGAGGGCGAGCGGTTTCTCCCATGTCCGCATCCAGACCCACGGCATGCATCTCGGCCAGCCGAGCTTCTGCCGCCGGCTGGTCGAGGCCGGCGTTGACGAGTTCTTCGTCTCCATCGCCGGCAGCGACGCGGCCAGCCACGATGCCCTCACCCTGGTGCCGGGCTCGTTCGAGCGCGCCCTTCGCGGCCTGGAAACCCTCGACGCCATGGAGGGGGTCGAGACCCTCACCAACACCGTGGTCACCGAGCGGAGCTACCGCCTCCTGCCCGATCTCGTCGACCGGCTCGCCCATCTCGAGCGCCTGACCCAGATGGAGTTCTGGGTCTACTTCCCGATGTCCGAGCGCGACGAGAAGGGCCTCGTCGCCCGCCACGCCGACGTCCTGCCCTACCTGCGCGCGGCGGTTCTGCGCGCCCGCGCGCTCGGACGGGCCGTCGAGGTGAAGAACTTTCCGGAATGCCTGCTGGGCGACCTCGGCGATGCGCTCGTCAACGGCCAGCCCGAGCTGCATATCGATCCGGATTTCTGGCGCGAATTCGAGCGCAACGGCTTCTACCAATGCGTCCACCGGGACGTCTGCACGTCCCGCGAATGCCTCGGTCTCAACACCGCCTACATCGAGAAATTCGGGCTCGAGGCCGACCTCGTCCACCCGTTGCCCGGTGCCCGGCGGCAGGGCTGGAGCCGGGCCCCGGCCTGAGCCGGCGGCGTCCCGGACGGCCTTCGCCGAAAGCGGCCTTCGGAACGCGACTCCGTGTCAGCGGCTTCCGAGCCGAGGCCACCAGTCGTGGAGCACTTCGAGATCGGTCCGCGCGTCCTTCTGCGCCAGCGCGACCTGCTCGGCCCGGAACTCGCTCGCCGTGATGCCGAACTGGGCGCGGAAGCTGCGGCTGAAATGGACCTTGCCGCGGAAGCCGAAATCCGCCGCGAGCCGGGAGAGGCGGCGCGTCTCCAGCGGATCGCTGAGGGCGGCCCGGACCGCCAGGAGACGCCGCTCCTGGACCGAGCGCATGATGCCGCCGTAGGGGGCGAACATCCGGTAGAGGGTCGCGCGCGAGACGCCGATCTCGCTGGCGATCATCTCCGGCGACAGGTCCGGCGAGGCGAGGTGGGTGCGGATCGTCTGCTCGGCGAGCGCCAGATGCGTCGTGGCGAGGGCCGGCGTCTCGACGATCTCGTCGGCACGGGAGGGATCGAGCAGCGCGCGCAGGAAGTCGAGCGTCTGCGTCACGACCTCTTCGACGTCCGGCTCTTCGAGGAGCGTGCTGCGTTCGCGCAAGGCGATGAGATGCGCGGCGAGCAGCCGGTTCCGCCCGGGATCGAGCCGCGACGGCAGCGGATTGTCGGCAAGCCCCCGCAGCAGCACCCGCGGGACGATCAGCGCGACGGTGTCCGACGAGGCGGCGAGCGTGTCGACCTCCTGGGCGAGGTCGATGATCGCGACCTGCGACGACCAGATCGTCGTTTGCCGGCCGCTGATCAGGCCGTTGAAGCCGCCGACATTGTAGAGGTGGAACAGGATGTGGTCCGGTGTCCGGGCGATGAGGTCGCGGTCGCGGCGATAGCTCTGCGCGCCGAAGACGACCCGCGCCACCATGATGTCGCCGATCACGGCACCGCTCGCCGAGCCGGTCGGACTGCGCTGGTCGGGATGGAAGGCCCGCGGTTCGAAGAGAGGACCGACGACACCTCGCCAGATCTCGGCCGCTTCCGCGTGCGGCAGTCCGGTGGTGAGGTAATCCAGTCGATGGAGGGACGTCACTGGAGACTCAGCTTCCGAGGCAACCATGAGAGAACTTTTTCGAATCCGAAATGTGACGAACGCGGCCATGAAAACGATGCGGAATTCACGACGGCGCTGCTTTCGGATGACGTCAACGCAGAATGCCCCGGGGTGGAATCATCAAATCTTCTGGCATCTCAGGCATAAATCAGTCATAATCCTTATTAACCTCTAAATGTGTTGATCAGAGTCCGCATTTCGCCCATGCGGATTGCGATTTCGGCAGAATTAAAGGAGGCGGCGTCGGTTTCAAGAGCTGATGCTGTCCGCAGCAACGGCACGCCGCGGCGAGCGCACCCGGTCGGCGGTCCGAAATCCGCACGCGGACAGCGTCTTTGCAATGCTTCTCTGTGTAATCCGATTGCTGCTTGCTCGCTTCCGAAGCAATTCGCAATACATCATCGGAAAATTCGATCCAAAACGGTATAGATTTTCTCAGACATCAGGGATCGATCTGGCAGCCGATGCTCGGCTGCATCGGGCGTGATCGGGTCGGCAAGGTTGATTTCATCGATCCCACCGCAAACCCCGTTCGGTGCGCCCGATGATTGCGTGATGATTGAAAGTGCGGACCCACCTCCGGCTGGTGCCAGCCCGTTCGGCGGCATGACTATTTTTGCGAGGACATCGATCCCGATTGCTTCCACGGCTTCGAGATTCGAAATGGATCCGCCCGGATTGGTCACGGCAAGAGGGGACCGCCCCGCGCAACGGGCGGGATCTGAGACGCTGGGTCAATCGAAATGCGGAACCATGCCTCCGCAAGGGGGGGCGGTACTGATATGCAGCAGAACGCGAAGATGCGGGAATCGCACAAGCGTCGCAATGTGGGGTCGGAATGAGTAAGCAGCTTCTCATCTATGAGCGTGCCGTACCGGTGACCCGGCAGCGTCACGGGTCGTGGTCAGTCAAGGCCGGCGCGTCGTTTGATTTCGCGCGGGGCGTCAACTCCGTTCCGCTGATGGTCGCCGAGTTTCCGAACGCCGCGGCCGAGTTCACCATCGTTTTCGGTGGCGCGGAGGACGAGATCATCCCGGTCGCGCTGCTCGGGATCCGCGACAGCGAGAACCTCTACGTCTCCGAATCCGGCGCCTGGGCCGGCACCTACGTCCCGGCCTTCCTGCGGCGCTACCCGTTCGTGTTCTCCAGCGACAACGCGAACGATGCCGACGCCACCTTCACGCTCTGCGTCGACGAGGATTTCTCGGGCTGCAACGACGAGGGCCGCGGCGAGCGCCTGTTCGATGCCGACGGCGAGCGCACGCAGTACCTGCAGAACGTCCTGGGCTTCCTCCAGGCCTACCAGGTGCAGTTCCAGCGCACGAAGCTGTTCGTGAAGCGCCTCCAGGAGTTCGGCCTGCTGGAGCCGATGCAGGCGCAGTTCACGCTGCGCAGCGGCCAGCGCTCGACCCTGTCGGGCTTCAGCGTGGTCAACCGCGATCGCCTGAAGGCGCTCTCGCCCGAGCAGCTCGCCGAGCTGATGCAGGCGGACGAGATGGAGCTCGTCTATCTGCACCTCGCGTCGCTGCGGAACCTGACGCCGATTGCCGAGCGGATCGGCGGTCCGGTCGATGCCGCCCAGGCTCCGGAGACGGCGCCGGCCTCGCCGGCCGACTTCGAGACCTCGGGCAACGCCTGACCGGTCGGCGCCCCTCCGGGGCGCCGCCGCAAATTTCAAGAACTGCTTGTGCCGATCCCGGCCACCGTTGCGTGGGCCGGGAAATGCTGTCTGTCGCGCGCTTGCCGAGGGCGGGTGCGTTCCGTTTTGGAGAGAGCGGCCATGGCTTTTCCGTTCAAGTCGGAAGGCTTCTGGGGTCCCCTGTTCCGCCGCCGCGACCGCGCCCGGACGGCGGTGGAGACGCCGCGCGCGCCGCGGCCGTCGAAGCGCCAGCTCGTGCTGCGTCTAAAGGCGAAGGCCGACCGCCTGTTCAATCGTGACCGGCTGATCTTCGATCCGCTCGAGCCCCGCGTCCTCCTCGACGCCAGCGCGGCCTACCAGATCAACGTCCCGCTCGACCAGCAGACGGCGGAGCACAAGGTGCTCGTCGAGCTGATCGAGATGAACCAGGCCGCGACGACGGACGCCGCCAAGGTTCAGCAGGTACAGGTCTTCGCCTACAGCTCCAGCGGCGGGAAGGGAGCCCAGCTCCACACCTTCGGCGACATCTCCGCGAGCAACAGCAACTTCACGATCGAGGGAACGAGCCAGAAGGATCGCATCGTCGTCGACGTCGCCTCGTTCGAGCGGCTGACCGGCAGCACGAAGCCGATCCTGTCGTTCTCCGACCCCGCGAACGATGGCGTCCCGACCGACAGCGGCGACACGATCGAACTTCTCAACCGGGCCAAGAGCGGCGACACGCTCGGCGCGACCTTCACGCTCGACAGCCGCAACACCGGCAAGATCACGGCCGGCAATTTCGAAGGCAATTTCGCGGGCATCGGCAACCTCGTCGGCGCCGCGGGGGCCGACGACACGCTGATCGCGGGTTCGGCGGGCGGCATCCTCGACGGCGCCTTCGGCGGCGGCAAACACGGCCTTCAGATCGATTTCTCGGCCGTGTCGTCGAGCATCGACGCGACGCTGAAGCGGTCGGACTCGGATCCGGGCCGCTACCTCCTGCAGCGGTCGAGCCAAGCGAACGGCGCGGCCGCGACCTTCGCGGCGGTCGCCTTCACCGCGCCGTCGACCAATCTGGGCGTCCTGCTCGGCACCGGCAGCGACACGCTGCGCTTCGAGACCCTGCCGCCGGGCCCGTCCTTCACCGTCTCGGGCGGAGCGGGCGCCGACACCATCGTCTTCGACACGGCGCTGCAGGTGGCGACCGGCAACATCGACCTGACCTTCGACGGCGGGGACGGCGACGACACGATCAACCTGAACAAGAACCTCGAAGCCGTCGCCGGGAGCCTCGCGGTCACGTTCCGCGGCGGCGCGGGCGACAACAGTCTCACCGTCGGCGATGCGGCTCAGATCCGGGCGAGGGACGGGGTCGTCTTCACGGCCGGGGCGACGGTGGCACCCGTCCTGACCACCACCGGCAGCGCCTCGGAGGTCACCAGCACCGCCAAGATGGGCGTCGTCGTCAACCAGAACGCGGTGATCGGCGGCGCTTCGGTGGCGATCCAGGTCACGGGCTCGACCACGATCGCCAACGGCGACACGAATGCCGGCGCGGCCAAGCTGTCGGTCGACGCGACCACCGCCGCGACGATCAGCCTGGCGGGCCGGATCGAGACCGCGGGCGAAGCCGCGCTCACCACGAGCGTCGTCAATTCCGCGACCCTGACCTCGACGCGCGCCTCGCAGCTGCGAGAGGTCTCGGTCAAGCAGAAGAACACCTCGACGGTCACCGTCGGCGCCCAGGGCGCCGTGAACGGCGGAACCGTGAAACTTGCCGCCGACACGCAGGCGAACGTCGTCATCAAGGCGATCGGCCTCGTCCTGCCGGGCGCCGAGACCATCACCGATGCGGCCAAGCTGACCGCGGAGACGATGTCCGCGATCCTGAAGGGCGAGGCGGATCTCGGCGCCGTCCTCACGTCGACCGAGGGCAACCAGAACGACTCGATCGCCGAACTCGCCGTCAAGGGCTTCATCAAGAAGGCGAAGACGTCGATCGACAACGAGACGCGCGTCTCGGTCGCGGCCACCGGACAGGTCCGGCAGACCGGCGCCGGAACGGTGGCCGGCAGCGATGCCGCCGTCCTGATGGCGGCGACCGACGAGACCAACGTGCGGACGCGGCTCGTCGCCACGGACGGGGTCAAGGTGCCGGCGATCGGCCGCACCCTCGATCTGCCGGGCATGCTCAACCCCTTCGCCCTGAGCGCCGAGCAGACCGTCAAGCGGGTCACCGCGGTCGATCTCGGGCTGGCCGCGGACGCGACCCTGCCCGCTACGGCGCCGGACGCCGCCGCCGCGAAGATCGTCGACGCGGCGGGAGCGGTGGCGCTCCAGGCCGGCAATTCGGGCGTGATCACCACCCGCATCCGCGCGGCGACCGAGGCGCCCGATCCGAACAATGCCACCAAGCAGATCGCCGGCGATGGCGGCGACGGCCTCGACGGCGAGCCGGATGACGGCTCGCTGCCCGCGCCGATCAAGACCGGCTACGCGGACACCACGGTGGACGACACCGTGCGCGTGGCCGTGCGCGGCGTCTCCCTCGCCGCCGCCTCGCTGCGGGCCGCCGCCGGCAACGACACGTCTGTCGAGTCGCGGGCGATCCAGGCGCAGAACGCCCTGAAGGGAAGCACGACCGCGACCGCCGCGGCCTCGCGCCTGCTGGCCCGCACGGGGTCTGTGTCGGTCACCGCGATCGACACCGCCACGGCCTCGGCCATCGCCGAGCCGGTGGACACGGACACGCTGCGGGACACCACCACCGCGGGCATGACCCCGGAGCAGTTGGCGGCGCAGGCGGCCCAGGAGAAGAAGGAGCGCGAGTTCCTCGGCCTCGGCCGCGGCTCGGCCATCAACCTCGCCGAGCGCGACGTGACGGCCGCGCTGACCGCCAGCGAGACGAGTGCGGCGACCGACGTCACGCTCATCGCCCAGAACGCCCTCGAGCTGACGGCCGAGGCCCAGGCCACGGGCGTCGCCAGCATCCTCGGCGCGGCGGGCACCATCGCCGTCAACATCGTGCTGGGCAGCACCGGGGCGACGGTCAGCGGCGGCAGCGTGAAGGCCGCGACCGGCGACGTCGTGATCAGCGCCGCCGACATCTCGACCGTCGATGCCCGCGCGCGGACCACCGTCGATTCCGCCTCGCGCGACGGGCAGCTCGTCGTCACGGTTCCGGCGATCGGCGCCGCCGCGGCCTTCAACATCGTCGGCTACAAGCTCGATGGGATGGGCTCGTCGAGCATCATCCCGAAGATCCTCAGCGCCTCGGTCGATACCATCCTCGGCACGGGCCTGCTGACCGCCACGGCGACGCAGACGATCCGCGCGCGGATCGAGGGCGCGAAGGTCGAGGCGGGCGGGCGCGTTCAGGTCACCGCGGCGAGCGCGGGCACGGTCAACGCCACCGTCAGCAACACCATCGCCAACAAGACGCCGGAGCAGACGCTCGCCGACGACATCAAGGCCGACGTGAAGCGGCGGGTGCTCAACAACGTCAAGAAGCCCTCGGCCGCCACGCAGAACAACGTCGCCACCGCCGGGACCGCCAGCATCGGCGGCATCATCTCGACCAACCGGATCGCCCGAGCGGCCTCGGCCGAGATCGTGGCGCTGACGACGCCGGGCGGCACCACCGCGGCCGACGTGACCGGCACCGGCGCGCTCGACGTGTTCGCGTCGGACCGGGCGACGATCAACGCCAACGTGAAGCTCGTCGCCTCCAGCCAGGCCGCGAGCGACGGCGGCCTCGACCCGAACCTCAAGCGCACCGCCTTCGATTTCAAGGCGAGCAAGAGCGGGGAGGTCGAGCTCAAGCTCGGCAAGCGCGTCGTCCTCGACTTCCCCGGCGCGCTGAACTCGGCCCCGCGCCTGGAGCGGGTGAAGGGCGCGCTGCCCGTCCCCGCCAAGGACGCGATCGCCGGCCGGCTACCGGCTCCGTCGCCGACGATGCAGAGCATCGCGCCGGGCGTCTTGGTGCTCGTCAGCCCCGGTCACCCAGCCGGGAAGGGCGAGCCCAACACCTACTACTTCTACAAGCCGAACACCGCCTCGGCACCGATGGACCTCGCCGGCGCCGATTTCACCGATACGGCGACGTGGCAGAAGATCGGGGAGAAGGGCGCCGTCTACGCCTGGATGGGGACCGACGGGTTCAAGACGACCCTCAAGGACCAGCCCTACGGCGAGCGCGACTACTGGCGCCGCGTCGGCGACGGCGAGACCCAGCCGAGCAAGACCACGGGCTCCGGCGCGACCTCGGCGGGCGGCATCGTCTCGCGCAACGATATCCGCGGCGGCGCGACGGCGATCATCTCCGGCAACGCGAAGGTCAAGGCCGGCAGCGTCGCCGTCTCGGCCGAGCGCAGCGCCGTGATCACGGCGAAGGCCGACGCCACCGTCGAGGCGGTCGCCACCATCCGCGAGCAGCAGGGCCGCACGGCGGACGACAAGCCGGGTACCGGCACGCCGAGCCCGGTCCCGGGCCGGACCTCGATCTTCGATCGCAGCGGCACCGGCACCAACGGCACCCAGACCTCCGCCTCGAACGCCCTGGCGGTCAACGCGGTGATCGCCACCAACGCCATCCTCTCGGCGGCGACGGCCCGCATCGCCGATTCCACCGTCGAGACGACGGGAACGGACGGCGCGGTCTCGGTCAGCGCCAAGACCGGCGGCTCGATCACCTCCAAGGTCGACGCGCAGGTTACCGCGCTGTCGAGCGGTCCTGCCAACACCGGCGACGGCTCCGCCGCGACGGGCGGCACGACGACGGGGACGGCGGAACCCCCGACCACCTCGGCCCGGGCGGCCGGCATCCAGCTCGCCTTCAACGCGATCGGCTTCGAGCTCGGGAATCTCGGCTTCGCGACGCTCGACGCGCTCGTCGGCACCAATCTCGGCAGCCCGGCGACGCAGCAGGCGGTGGCCGAGATCGCGAATTCGACGGTGACGGCCACGGGCGCGGTCAGCGCGACGGCCGTGTCCGGCGGCGAGATCGACGCGACGCTCGGCAACAAGGTAACGGCCTCCGCCCGCGCGGCCAGCGCCGATGCGCTGGCCGTCTCCGGCATCGTCGCCATGAACCGGGTGAGCGGCGCCGCGCGCGCCGCGATCGACGCGCCGCTGAAAACCGTTTCCGGCACCGACGTGACGGTCACGGCGACCGATTCCGTCAAGATCGCCAGCACCACCACGGTCGGCGCCTCGGCCAAGGCCGTGAGCACCGGCTCCGTCAGCGGCGTCGACAAGTCCGCCGACGCGCTGCTCAACGAGTACACGTACACGACCAAGTCCGGCCCGCGGAAGCTCGCCTTCGGCGACAAGATCCGCCTCAGCGACACCTGGAGCGGCAAGGGCGAGAAGGGCGCCGTGTACCAGTACATGGGCCAGGACTTCACGGGGAACGTCGATCTCGGCTTGCTCACCGGGTCGCCCGGCTCGGACGGGAAGTTCCCGCCCGCCGATTCCCGGCTCGACTTCAGCGATTTCGCCCTCTGGAAGAAGCTCGACGCCACCAACGTGGTGCCCGGCGGAACCAGCGGCTCGCAGCCGCGGGTCGGCAAGGTCTCGTCCACCGGATTCGGGGGGATCTTCTCCCGCAACGACGTCTCGGGCCGGGCCGAGGCGTCGATCGTCGCGGCGTCTCTTGCCGCCCGCGGCGACGTGACGGTCGCCGCGAAGTCGACGGGCGCCATCAAGGCGACCGACACCAGCGTCATCAGCGGCGGGACGGCCGTCAACGGCGTGCTCGTCTCCAACACCGTGCTCAACGGCGCCACCGCCTTCATCAAGGACACGCTGCTCGACGGCGGCGGCCTCGACGGCGCGGGCCAGCGCACCGGCACCGGCGGCGCCGTCACGGTCACGGCCACCAACACCTCCGACATCGACGCCAGCGCCAAGGGCAAGACCGCCGGGGAGGCCGGCACGGCGCTCGGCTTCACCCTCGCCTTCAACACGGTGGGCTTCGCCCAGCAGAACCCGCTCTTCAACGCCGTCGACACGATCGTCGGCGATCCGCTGATCGCCACCGCGACCGGGGCCGAGAAATCCGCCGGGGCGACGGCCTTCATCACCGGCAGCCGCCCGATCAAGGCTGGACGCGACGTCACGGTCGCCGCCGACAGCAGCGCGCAGATCAAGGCGATGGCCGGCAGCGAGGTGTCGCAGGCCGACACGGCCTCCACCGTCTACAAGGCCGAGACCGGGGCGCAGGGCATCTCGGCCGGCGCCGTGCTCGCCTCCAACAAGGTCAGCGCCCGGGCCGTGGCCTATATCGGCGCCGAGGAGGAGACCGCGCAGCCCTCCGGCCAGCCGGCGAGCGTGACCTCGACCGGCGGCAGCGTCGTCGTCACGGCGACGAACCGCTCCGGCATCGACGCGTCGAGCACGACCATCTCGTCCTCGGCCGTGTCGGGCAGCGTCGCCGAACTGGCCAAGAAGGCCGTCGCGACCGCGCAGAACATCTACGACTACTCGACGAAGTCGGGCGAGCGGACGCTGAAGACCGGCGACCGCGTTCGTCTGGGCAACGATTACACCGGGGCTGCCGGTCCGAAGGGCGAAGACCCGGCGGTCAAGGGGCAGGTCTACATCTATATCGGCGCGTCGGCGAAGCTGGATCTCGGCGCCGGCACGACGAACTTCGCCGATTCGACGAAGTGGTTCGCCGTCTCCGAAGGCGCGACGGTCACGACCAAGCCCGCGACGGCGGCATCGACGCCATCGACGGACACGACCACGGAGTCGAAGTCGGTCACCTCGACGGACGGAAAGACCACGACCACCGTCACCCGGCTCAAGGCGCGCTACACCACCAACGACTTCAATCCGTCCCTGCGCACCGGCGAGACGGTGCTGTTCAAGACGAACAACAAGGGCGCGAAGGGCACGGTCGGGACGATCTACATCTATCGCGGGCCCGACAACACCGAGGTCAATCTCCAGACGGAGGACTACACCAGCGACAACTGGATCCCGGCGGCGGCCAAGGCCGTGATGCCGGCGATCGACAAGGTGTCCGACGTCACCACGCCGGCCAAGACGACGAACGGCACCGTCACCCCGCCCTCGACGGCCCGGACCCCGGCCTCGTCCTCCAAGTCGATCGGCGGTCTGATCGTCTTCAACGAGGTGAATGGCGGCGCCACCGCCCGCGTCACCGATGCCACGGTGAAGGCCGGGGCCGACCTCACGGTCTCGGCCAAGGACGCGGCCAACATCGCCGCCACCCTCATCACCACGGTGACCGCCTCCGGCGGCGCCTCGTTCGCTTCGAAGCCGCCGGCGGGGACGACCGCCGGGACCGCTCCGGGCGACGGCAGCGTGATCGCCGCCAACGGCCTCGCCGCGACCAACGTCGTGCGCGGCGGCGCCGCGGCCTCCGTGCTGCGTTCGACGGTCGAGGCGACGCGGGGCGACCTCACGGTGAAGGCCGAGAATACGGCGGGGATCGACGCGCGCCTGCGCGCCTCCTCGGCGACCTCGGGGGGCGGCCAGGGCGGCGTTTCGGCCGCCGTCACGCTCGCCTTCAACTCGGTGGGCTACGAGACCCAGAACCTGCTGTTCAACACCATCGACGCGCTGATCGGCTCGCCGACGATCTCGGACGCCTTCGGCAACGAGACCGGCTCGGGCGCGACCGCGACCATCGTCCAGTCCGGGGCCACGGCCGGCGGCGACATCACCGTCGCGGCGGTGTCGAGCACCAAGATCAACTCGACCATCAGCAACGCCGCCACCTCCTCGACCGATTCGATGAAGGGCTCGGGCGGCACCGGCTTCGGCGTGGTGCTCGCCTCGAACAAGGTGAGCGGGCGCGCGACCGCGACCATCGACAACACCGCCGACACGAGCAGGACCGTCGCCGCGGGCGACGCGGTCACCGTCTCGGCGACGGATTCCAATACCATCGCCTCCAACGCGCAGCTCGTGACGAGCTCCACCGTCGTGAAGACCGACGGCGGCACGCTGACCAATCAGGCCAAGCTCAACAAGTTCCTGCCCTCCGACTTCTCGACGAATCCGAACGAGGTGCAGTCGGCGACGATCCAGTCGAACCTGATCAAGAATCGCGCCGACCTGCTGCCGGCCGAGATCAACAAGCTCGAAGCCGAGATGTGGGCCGAGGTCGCGCGGGTCAAACAGGCGATCCTCGACGCGCAGGCGGAGCCGCAACGGTTCGCCCAGCTGTTCGACAATGCCCAGCTCACGCTCAAGAGCCGCCCGGCGGCGAGCGACTATCTCAAGAGCGTCTACACCACGCTGGCCGACGCGATGAAGGCCGCGATCGACCTCGTGCCGGCCAACAACCGCACCGACCTCAAGAAGAATCTCACGGATGCCGAACGGGCGCTGCGCCAGGAGACGCTGGGCAACGTTCTCGACAACTCGGTCGCCGACGCGGCGCGCGACACCGCCTACAAGTACGCGGCGGAGGCCGCGCTCCTCGGCCTGATCGACGATGCCGCCCTGCGGGCGAGCCCGATCGAGGCCAGGCAGACCGTCGGCGACATGATCGGCCGCCAGGTCACCATCCTGCGCGCCAATCGCGAGGCCGTGGCCCAGATCGAGGCGCTGCGGAACACGCTCAACACCTATCTCGCCCCGTTCGGTCTCAGCACCGACATGATCGCCACCCTCGATCTGACCGCGTTCGGTCAGGTCAAGAAGACCGCGAACCTTCAGGACGTGACCTTCGGCGCGCGGGTGCGCATCGCCGACGACTACGCCGCCGGCGCCAACAAGGCGCCCTACAAGACGACCGACGGCAAGGAGATCTCGGTCAAGACCGGCGACACCGTCTGGGACAACGGCAACAATTCGATCCCCGGCGGCGCGGTCTACAAGTATGTCGGCGAGGCGACCCTGCTGAAGCAGCAGCCGAGCGCGATCAGGTTCGACAGCCAGACCGCTGGCAAGCCCGACTGGGTCAAGATCTCCTCCAAGCCGAGCGTCTACGCCGCGAACGAAATTTACATCTACATGGGCGAGGCGGCGAAGATCGACCTCGCCGCGCAGGATTACAGCGACAAGACGCTGTGGAAGCGCGCCCTCGACTCGAACTTCATCCCCGACGGCTTCGTCATTCCCGGCACGACGACGACGCCGACCCAGCCGGCGCCCGCTTCCACCGATCCGACGACGCCCCTGCCGGTCGGCGATCCCTCGAAGAACAACCCCCAGCCCACCGCCACGCCGCAGAACGCGGCCGCCCTCGCCATCGGCGGGCTCGTGGTGGTCAACAGCGTCCATGGCGGCGCCGCCGCGTCGATCACCAAGGCAGCGGTGACCACGGGAACGGGCGCCGTCACGGTGGCGGCGCAGGAGACGGCCACGATCACCGCGACCGCCGACAGCGCGGCGACGGTGAAGTCCGCCGATTCCTACAAGAAGACGGCGCCGGCCAGCACCGGCACCGGGACGACGCCGCCCGGGACGGGCACGCCGGGCGCGGGAACGCAGACGCAGACGAAGAGCCTCGCGCTCGGCGGCATCATCGCCACCAACAGCGTGCTCGGCGCGGCCGACGCCAAGATCGTCGACAGCACGGTCACGACGGGGGCCGGCGGCGTGTCCGTCACCGCCTCGAACACCGCGACGATCGACGCCACCAACAAGACCACCGCCACCAGCGACGTCGCCGCGGTGGCGCTCACGCTCGCCTTCAACACCGTCGGCTGGAAGGACCAGAACGTCCTGTTCCGCGCCGCGGACACGATCACCGGGCAGCCGCTGATCGCCGAAGCCTTCCACAACGACGACACGCCTTCCGGCGCCAGCGCGCAGATCCTGCGCACCGCCGTGACGACGGCCGCGACCGGCGCGGTCACCGTCGCCGCGACCGCCGATGCCGGCATCAACGCCGTCGTCAGCAACAAGTCGAGCGCCTCCGGCAACGTCCTCAAGGATGCCAGCGCCTACGCCCTCGGCTTCGTGCTCACCGGCAACATGGTGAACACCCGCGCGCTCGCGACGATTGACAACACCGGCTCGGGCAAGTCCGTCGAGGCCGGCGGCGCGCTGACCATCCAGGCGGACAGCGCCGGCTCGATCACCTCGGCGAACAGGCTCTCCGCCCTCGCGAGCCTGACGAAGCCGAGCGTTCTCCAGGACTTCGCCGAGAAGATCCTCGCGAATTACGACTACACCAAGAAGTCGGGTGAGAAGAACCTCAAGTTCGGCGATCTCGTCTACAACAAGGAAAACGGCGACGATAAGGTCTACGTCTATATTGGCGCGAGCCAGCCGGTTCAGCTCAAGGATGCCGACTTCACCGATGCGACGAAGTGGCGGCTCAACAATGCCCGCGAGTTCATCAAGTTCCTGCCGCCGGGCGTCCTGAACCTCGCCGACAGCAAGGATGCCAGCCCGTCCAGCACCAAGCCGGCGGAGGGATCGACCTCCGCCTCGGACACCGCGGCGCCGAAGCCCTACGCCGTCGCCGTCAGCGGCATCCTCGTCTCGAACGACGTGCGCTCGACCGCCGAGGCGACCCTCAGGAACACGAGCGTGACGCGGGCGGGCGACGTCACCGTCGCCGCGACGCAGACCGGCACGATCGAGGCATCGGTCACGAGCAAGGTCGAGTCCAAGCTGAAGCCCGGCACCAAGCCGGGGACGAAGGGGGCCGTCGCCGTCGGCGCGGTGATCGCGGCCAACGTCGTCACCGGGTCGAGCACGGCGACCGTCATCGGCTCGAAGCTCGGCGATGCCGGAGCTGGCCGGACCGTGGGCAACGTCACGGTCGAGGCCGCGAATGCCGGCACGATCACCGCGACGGTCAGCAGCATCGTCGAATCCTCCGAAACCGCCGTCGGCGTCACCGCGGCCTTCAACAAGATCGGCACGTCGAGCCAGAACGTCCTGTTCGACCTCTCCGACGCGATCGTCGGCACCGATCTCGGCACCACGATCCAGGGCGCCAACACCTTCGCGGCCACGGCCTCGATCTCCGGCCAGCCGATCAACGCGACCGGTCTGGTCAAGGTCTCCGCGAAGTCGAATGCGACGATCACCTCCGAGATCAAGAACGCCGTCACCACGGTCGGCGCCACCGTCACCAGCGTCGGCGCCGTGGTCGGCCTCAACTTCGCGCGGCTCGCCACCTCGGCGACCCTGTCCGGCATGGACAGCGTCAAGGCGGCCGGCGTCTCGGTGAGCGCCCTCAGCACGTCCAAGATCGACGCCGACGTCACCGCGCCGGTGACGTCGGTGGCCTACCGGATGCAGTCGCCGGATCCGAACGCCCAGGGCTCGTCCGGCGGCGGCCAGACCGGTGGCCAGACCGGCACCCAGACCGGCCACACGGTCTCGGTCGCCCTCAGCATCGCCCGCAACACCATCGTCGAGGAGACGCTGCTCGCCGCCATCGACGAGGTCGGCGAGGTGACCGCGAGCGCGGGCGACGTGCGCGTTCTCGCCACGAGCGGCGCCGCGATCAACGCCAAGGCGACCGCCACGGCGATCGCGGTGCTGCTCAGCACCGAGGACGGCAAGAATATCGGCTTCGCCGGGGGCGGCGCGCTCGGCTTCAACACGATCCTCGGCGGCGCTCAGGCCCGCATCTCCAGCACCAGAGCTGCCACGGTCAACGCGAACGGCAACGTCGCTCCGGGTGCGGATGGCACGGGCGGACAGGGCAACATCACCGTCTCGGCCGTCAGCGCCTCCTCGATCGAAGCCTCGGTCCAGGCGGCGGCCGCCGCCGTGGTGATCGGCAAGGGCGAGTCGCAGGCGGTCGCCATCGGCGTCACGCTCGCTTTCAACATGATCGGCTTCTACGGCAGCGGCCTGCCGACCGGGACGAACTTCAAGGAGGGCACCACCCGCTCCTTCGACGTCCGAGCCGGCGTCACGGGCACCCGCCTCACGGCGGGCCGCCGGGTTCTGGTCGAGGCGTCCTCCCAGGCCTCCATCACGGCGAAGACGCTCGCGGCCGCGGTCGCGGTCGGGGCCTCGACCGGCGGAAGCCAGCAGAGCAGCGGCAGCAACGTCGCCGGCACCGGCGGCGGTCTCTACGTCGGCAACAAGATCGTCACGACCACGACCGCGGTGATCGACGGCAGCACCGGCACCAACGATGCGGTGAAGGCGGGAACGGGGGGCATCTCCGTCTCCGCGGCCGATACCTCGACGATTCGAGCGACCTCCGTCGCCCTCGCCGTCTCGGCGAACCTGAGCGGCAAGTCCAGCAGCTCGGGCACCCAGCCCAGCGTCGCCATCGGCGCGGCGCTGGCGAACAACGAGATCGGCAGCGACGTCACGGCCCGGATCGTCCAGGTCGCCGATCTGGCGACCCCCGGGGCGGTCACGCTGTCGGCGAGCCGCAGCGCGACGATCTTCGCGCAGACCTTCGCTGCCTCGATCGAGGCCGCGGTGTCCGGTCAGGGCAAGGGCTTCGGCGTCTCCGGCGGCGGCGCTCTCTCCCTCAACACGGTCGGCGGTTCGACCGTCGCCGAGCTGACGGGATCGACGGTCGGAAACGGCACGGACGCCGCCTCCAGGGTCGGAAGCCTCGATGTCCTGGCGACCGACACGGCCAGGATCGCGGCGCTGACCGGCGCCCTGGCGATCGCCGCCAACGGGTCGGCGGAAGGAAAGGCCTCGGGCGTCGCCGTCGGCGCGTCGGTCTCCAACAACGTGATCTCGGCCGGTGCGGCCGTGCGCGCCACGATCTCCGGCACGCCCGTCCGTTCGACGGGGGCAGTCCGCGCCGCCGCGACCTCCAGCCAGACGATCGATGCCACCACCATCGCCGTCTCGGTCGGCGTCTCGGCCAGCGGGTCCGACCAGGCCGTGGCGGTGAGCCTGGGCGGTTCGGTCGCCCGCAACGTCATCGACATCGCGACCACGGCGCAGATCCTCGGCGCCGTCGCGATCGAGGCCGGCAGCGTCGCGGTCCGGGCCGACAACAGCTCGGCCGTCTCGGCGAATGTCGGCGCGGCCTCGATCGCCGCCGCCTTCGGCTCGACGACCGCCGTCTCGGTCGCCCTGGCGGCGAGCGTCGCCCTCAACACGATCTCGGGCAACGTCAGCGCCGGCATCACGGACGCCACGGTGACGACGCTCGCGGGCGGCGTCACCGTCGCGGCCACCCGCACGGGGACGATCGGCACCAAGGCCGCGGCGGCGAGCGTCGCCGTGGGCATCGGCGGCGAGAAGGGCATCGGCGTCGCCGGAGCCGGCGTCGCCGCCGTGAACCGGATCAACAGCAGCACCACGGCCGAAGCCGCGAACGCCAAGATCGACGCGCAGGGCGCCGTCGCCGTCTCGGCGAGCAGCACGGCGACGATCACCGCCGACATCCTCAGCGCGGCCGTCTCGGTCGGCGGCGGATCCGACAGCGCCGGCGCCGGCGCTCTCGGTTTGGCCATCGCCTACAATGAGATCGGAGGCTGGACCGCCTACGACGAGGCGAAGCACAGCGTCAGCGAGACGCCGTCCTTGAACGGTCGCGCCAAGGTCTCGGCTGCGCTGACCGACACCACGGTCAAGGCGACCGGTGCGCTGTCCGTGGAGGCGACGAGCGGAAACACCATCACCGCCAACATCGCGGCGATCGCGGCCGGCGTCAGCGCCTCCGGCGACAAGGCCGGCGCCGTCACCATCGGCGGCACCTTCGCGATGAACAGCATCGGTCTGGCGACCCTCGCCACGATCGACGGCGACGGGATCGGCGCCACGCCCGGAATCCAGGCCGCGAGCGCCAAGGTCTCGGCCCAGGACGTCTCGGCCGTCACGGTCCAGGCGCTGTCGGCGAGCCTCGCCCTCGCCGCTGCGGCGAACAACGCGGTGTCGATCTCCGTCGGCGGCAGCATCGCGCTCAACACCATCGCCAACGACGTGTCGGCGAGCGTGAAGGGCGTCGATCGCGGCCTCCAGACCGTCGACGCGATCCTCGTCTCGGCCAAGTCGGCCGGCTCCATCACCGCGCGGGCGGCCTCCGCCGCCATCGCCGTGGCCGGCTCCGGCTCGAATGCCGTGCCGATCAGCGCCGCGGTGACCTACGCCCGCAACGTCATCACGACGAGCACCCGCGCCCAGGCCGGCGAGAGCCGCCTCGTCACCACGGGCGCCAACGGCACCGTGAGCGTCACCGCCGAGGCCTCGGCGACGATCGACGCCGCGATCCTGGCCGCGTCCCTGGCGGCGGGCGTGGGCGGCAGCAACGCCGTCGCCGTCGGCATCGGCGCGGCCATCGCCGAGAACCGCATCGGCCTGTGGTCCAAGTCCGGCAGCGATTCGAACACCAGCTACACCCTGGCCAACAACGGCGGCACCGTCGTCGAGGCGTCGCTGACCCGCGTCGGCGTCGACGCGAAGGGTGCGCTCAGCGTCGAGGCGACGTCGAAGAACCAGATCAAGGCCGCGATCGCCGCCCTGTCGGCCGGCCTCGCCGGGGGCGGTTCGAACGCCGTCGGCGTCAGCGGCGGCGCCACCGCCGTCGTCAACGCCATCGGTGTGACCACCCAAGCCTTCATCGAGGGCAACGGCGTCGCCAACAGCGCCATCGCCAGCAACGCGATCAAGGCCGGTGCCGTCTCGGTGAAGGCCGCCGACACCTCCAGCATCGTCGCCCACGCCCTCACCGCCGCGGTCAGCGCGGCCTTCGGCGGCTCGGCCGGCGTCTCGGTCTCGATCGGCTTCGCCCTCGCGCTCAACACGATCGACGCCGCCACCAAGGCGGGCGTCAGCAACGTCTCCGGCGGCATCGATGCCGGCGCGGGCGCTGTGCTGGTGGATGCCCGCAGCAACGCGACCATCACGGCGACGACCACGGCCGCGGCCGTCAGCATCGGCGGCGGCGGCTCGGCCGGCGTCGCCGTCGCCGGCGGCGGAGCGCTCGCCTTCAACTCCATCCGGCCGGTGACCCGCGCCGCCGTGACGGCGAGCCCGATCAGCCAGAGCGGCAGCATCACCGTCACCGCCGCCGCCAATTCCACCATCTCCGCCCTCGTGGCGGCGGCCTCCCTCGCCGTCGGCGCGGGCGGCTCGGCCGGCGTCGGCGTCGCCATCGGCGTCTCGGTGGCGGCCAACCGGATCGGCGACTGGACCTCGTCCGGCGAGGGTCGCGACCGCGTCGATACGGCGGCGGCCAACCAGACTTCCGTCGTCGAGGCGGTGCTGAGCGGCGGCAGCGCCAAGAGCAGCGGCGCGCTCACCGTCGGCGCCACGTCGGCGCAGTCGATCAGTGCCCAGGTCGCCGCCGCGGCGGCCTCGATCGGCGGCGGCGGTGCCGCCGGCGTCGGCGTCTCGGCCGCCGGCGTCACGGTCACGAACGCGATCGCGGTCGCGACCCGCGCCGTCATCGACGGCGACGGCGCGGCGGGCATCGAGGCCGGCAGCGTCTCGGTGAGCGCGGCGGACAGCTCCACGATCGAGGCCTTCGCCGGATCCGCGTCGCTCGCGGGTTCGGGCGGCGGCTCGGCCGGCGTCTCGGTGGCGGTCGGCTTCACGCTGGCGCTCAACAGCATCGCCGGCGATGTCGAGGCGAAAATCGTCAACGCCGACACGCTCCTGCGCACCACCGGTGCCGCGGGCGCGGCGGTGAGCGCCTCGCGCGCGGGCCGGATCTACGCCGCCGCCGCCGCGGCGGCG
>NZ_BPRD01000158.1 GCF_022179745.1 Methylorubrum podarium | reverse complement strand
CGCCGCCTGAGGGCGGCGCTGGAGAACGTCGGATGGGGGCATCAACCTCAAATGACGAATGACCGTGAATTGTTAAGGCATGCCTACGGGGCGTTCCGAGGTCGGCATCCCGGCGCGATTGTCCGCTGCACCGGCCCTGGGCAGGTCGCCGGCACGCCGCGCAGGCCGGGGCGATGGGATCGCGCGATCCGGGGCGCACCCCGGACCCGGCCTCGCTTGTAGGCATCGCGAGGCGCGACTTGCGGAAGCCGCCGCCGGGACCGCACGGCTCCGGCCCGCCGGCGAGCCTCGCGGTTGAGCCGACGGTGCGGGTCCGCAGGATCTCTTGGCGTCAGACGAGGATCGGCGCGGCATGGCCATGGCTGGCCCGTGCAATGGCCATGCCGGAATAACCGGTGCCGTTTCTCCCGTTCCGCCAGGTGTCGCCAACGGCGGAGGGCATCGCGGAAGCCCCGCCCCCGGCGCCTGGCCCTGGACTTCGGCGGCCCTGCCCCGGAGACCGTGACCGTGTCAGGCCCAGGATCCGTCCGGGCAACGCGGCGAGCCGCGGCCGGGACAGTCCGATGGGGCACAAGCATAGGGCGAAAGGCTTTCTTAACCTTACCGGCGTTCCCCGGGCGGCCATGGCCGGAAATGCTTGCCGTCGGCCGCCAGGTGCCGTAGGTATGGCCATGGCCATGTAAGCCCTGGCCGGCAGCTTCGTCCGGGGCTGCTGCGCTGCGGGCAAGGGGAGCTCACATGTTCAACGACCTTCGCTCCGCGGTCAGGCGCATCGAGGAGGATATCGAGAAGCTCGTCGAGGAGCAGAACAGGTCCCTGCGCGCCACCGCGTCGCGGCTGGCGCTCCTCTACCTCCAGAAGGAGCGCATGGAGGAGCTTCTGGCAAAGGCGGAGACCGAGACCGTCCCGATGCCCCTGCCCGCGGCGCCGGCATCCCCGCCCCCGCCAGGGAGGCCCGAGCGCGCGGGAGCGTCCTCCGTGGTCCTCGGTCGCGCGGCCACGGTCATCGTGGAGGCGCTGGAGCGGGCCGGCGAGGCCGGCCTGTCCGGAACCGAGCTGAACGATGCCGTCCGAGACGCCCAGATGAGCAAGGACGCGTCCGAGAAGGCGAAAACGCGTTTGAAGCGCCTCGGCCTGGTCCGCCACGACGAGCTCGCTCGCCGATGGTACCCGCTGCCCCGGGCGGAAGTAGGCGCAAGATGACGGCGGTCGGAGACATCCGGGCCGGCGGGTGCCTGAACCTTAACCAACCCGGCAAAGTCGTCCAGGCAACCTACACCGCGGGTGTAAAAACTCGCCGGAACATGGTACCATTCACCGTGGATGATGGAGGCGCGCGTGGCGGCCGATCACCTCAAGCAGGCCTGGACCCGTTGCCCGAACGCTCCGGCGGCTGACCGCCCGGTCAGGCAGGGGCGCGCTCGCGGCCCGCCCTTGGTTCGGGCCGACCCGGGACCCCAGGTCTCGGACGGGCAAAAAGAAACGCGCGGCCCATGGGCCGCGCGCTTTACCCTGAACTCGCCTCTCAGTGTCGCAGCTGCCGCGAGTGTCAGGCATCCCGCACCCTAGGGTTCGGGATCGGCCAGCCAAGGCCAACGGGTTCCTCCGGGAGGCTGCCAGGCCCCGCGGATCGACAGTCGTACCCTAGCCGCACCTGCGCGCCTGCGCAAGCGTCTCGTTGCGCCCGTCCTGGATCCCGTTGGCGACCATCGCCGAGGACCCGCCGCCCTCACGGCATGCGGGCCCGGTCCCTTCGCCTGCGAGAGGACAAGACCCATGGACGACCTGGATTTCGGTGGCCTCACCGGCGCCGACGACGACCCCGTCACCGCCGCCTTCCTCGACCCCGACTTCGACCGGTGGGACGGCGACGTCGCGCGTGCCCTGGGCCGCCGGGCCGCCGACTTCGACGGGCGGGGCCCCTCCGACGCCGACGACGCCGACCGCTGAGCGTCCGCACCGCGGTGCGCTCCCCTCCCTCGGCTCCGGCCGGGGGAGCCCCCTTGTCCAGCGACGGGCCGCCCTTGCGGCCGTCATGCCGGAGTTCCCCGATGAAGATCCGTGACCAGGAAACGACCACCTCCTCCCCCTCCCTCGACGATGCCGCCCGGGCAGCATCGTGCCGCCAGGTGCCGCCGGACGCGCACGGCCGGTGCGTGCCCGTGAGCGCCCCCTCCCCGCGTGCGCTGGCGTGCGTAGGCATCAGCCAGGCAGCCCTCGCCGTTCGCGTCGCGGACCTCGGCCTCGATGTCGTCCACATGACGCTGGCCCGCGACGAGAGCACGGGCCTGGTCGTCGCCGCGGCCCTCGACGCGGCGCGGCGCCGGCCGGTCGATGTCCTCGGGCTGTTCGGTGACGGCTCGGGCACGGCAGGCGGGCTCGGTGCCGTCTGGCCGTGCCTGGGCGTGCCGGAAGTCATCGTGGTGGACCACGCCGTCGGGTACCATGACACGGGCTTCCACGAGGCCGCGTGGCGGATGGGGATCCAGGTCCTGCACCGGCCCGCACGTGCACTGCCGGGACAAGCGCACCTCAACGCCCTGTTGGGCCGGTCCGGGTCCTGTCGCGACGGTCAAGGGCGAAGCGCCGTCACCATGGCGGCGCTCGTCGGCGCGGTGCATGCCTGGATCGCCGCCTGCTACGCGTCCCCGCGCGGTCGTGACGTGGACGCGGTGCGGACCGCGCCGCCCGCCGTCCCGCCGGGAGCGTCACGGGCCCACGCCTGGACGTTGCGGGGCAAGGCCGGCCGGAACCTGGTTGGCCGGATGGCGGCCGGCCGCCGCTAGGCCCGGCAGGGCCCTGGACCCGCCGGCGCTCGTCGGGCCCGAGCGTCCGACCCGGAGAGCCAAGCGCCCCCGATTCAGGGGCCGGTGTCCCTGCTCCGCGGCCCCCGGATACGGGGCCGCGGCATGCCCTCGCCTCGGGGCGCCAGCCGTCGGGGGCAGGCCGCTCGCATGACGCAACCGGCGAGCTGCCTGAAGGCGTCAATGTCGAGGAAACCAGGGCCGTGAGAAGGCGTGCACGAGCGTCGCCCTCCTCGTGGCAGCCATGCACCGCCCGCCACCGGCGCGACCGCGGCCCCGCCGGGCCCGTCCCAGCCCCCGGCCGGTCGATGATGCGAAACGCCCGGCGCCTCGTCTGCTCGTCGAGATGCACGTGCCCGCCTTGGGCGGCCCGGGCACGGGTCACGGTCCGTGACCTGGGCGCCTTCGCCGAGCCATGACACCTCCGCCAGGCGGGGTACGGGTCCGGTCAACATCGGTCGCGGCTCGGGCCCCTCCGACCAAGTCGGCGCGAGCCGGCCCGCGCAATCCGCCACCCAGCCTCCGGCCCAGGTACCCTCCTCGCTTACGCCGCGGGCCCGGAAGGACCCGCCGGCTTCCGCTCGCCCGACAAGGAGGAGGCGCGGGCCGGTGGCCGACCGGTGCGTGCTTCGGAGGGCCAGCTGGCCGACGAACCCGCCGGGCGCCGCGCCATGCTCGACCGTGGGCTCCCCCCCAAGCAGAGCCCTGATACAGGTCGCGGGTTCCGGGCGGCTGTGAGACACGCGGAGGGTTCAGACCCCGGTCGACTCCCGGTCCACGTCACCGCCCTCCCCGAGCTTCGCCGGACTGGGGCTGGGCCTGAGAGCTGCGCAATCCTGTGGCTGCCCGGGCCAGGTCTGGCTTGGCACGCGCCTCTCCCCTCGCGGACTCCTGGCCGAAGATCGGGGTGGCGGGTCGCAGCTTGTCCCTTTCACGACCGCCCGGACGATCAACGCGTGCTCCCGGGCGGAGCAGCACTCTGTCGATTCGGGCCGGCGCCACTCGCAAGCGGCGGTCCCGGCGGGCCCCGCTGGGGTGCCCGATCCCCGGCGGCGCGGCTCCGTCCCAACCCTCCGGTGCTCGCATGTCTCCTTCCGGCCACGTCCCGTATGCCTCGAACGCGCCCGACGCTTCTGCCGCCGGCATGCCCTCCGTCCCGGAAGGGGAAATCCGGCGGGCGATGCGGGCCGTCGTCGCGGTTTGTCCGCCCGAATCGGGCATGATCCTGAACGTGTTGCTGGACAACCTTCTCACCGCCAGCCGAGCGGGAGGCATCCTGCGGTCCAAGCTGCACGGCCTGGACGTCGGGTTGCGCAAGCACCTCAGGCAAACGTGGCTCGACGGGGTCGTCGTGCCGCTCGCGAGGACGCGCAACCCACTCCATCGCGCCGCCTCCTCCGCCCTGCCGCAACTGCGGGACCCACGGGACGTCTCCGGCCTCCTCGCGGCGGTGAGACAGATCGCGGGCGAGGTCCCGGAGCACACCACGGCGCGGGAGCACCTCGACGGCGCCGTCCGCTTCCTGGAAGCGCTCCCGATCCTGATGCGCGCGGTCGAGGCCCTCGAAGCCCGGACCTTCGCCCAGGGTGCGGGCCGCTCGCGAGCGGTCGGGTACAATTCGGGCGCACGCGACGACACGCGTGCCCGTCAGGTGCGGTCGGCCGCCCATGAGTTCCGCAAAGCGGCGAGGAAGGCGCTCGCGCCCCTCGTGCTGCGCCTGGCGGACGCCGTCTTCGAGGCGGAGCTCGGAGCGGTCCGGAGCGCCGCGTTCGCCCGAGCCGCGCCGGTCCTGCGGTCACCCCCGGTCGGCGGTCCGAGGAAGCGGGGCTTGGCGGGGCCACCCTGGCGCCGTCGCCTGCTCGACGGGCTGCAGGGCGATATCTGGGGCGGCTTCGGAGCGGCGCTGGAAACCGTGCTGCGGCGCCATCCCGGGCTGGAGGTCACGGAGATCGCCGTCGACCGCAGCGGCGACCTGTGCGGGCGGGCTCGGGCGGTCCTGACGCGGCACGGGGTCCGGTTTGCGGTCGCCACCTGCTTCGACCTTCAGGTCGGCTCGATGCGGCACAGGGCGGAGGATCTCGTCGGACCGGGCCACCGGGTCGACCAGCCCACCTGGGCCGAGGTGGACGCGTGTCTCGACGCTCATGTTCCGCCGGAACTCGACACCGCCTCCTTCCGCCTGATGCGCCACATCCTGCAACGGGACGGTGGCGACGGCTTCGTGCTCGATGCCTATGCGGAGGACCAGCTCGTGATCGCCTGCCGCGCCGGTGGCCGGCTTCCGGAAGAATTCGCGGACTGGCTCGTCGAGGCCGCAGACGCGTTGGGGGTGACCCTGAGGTTCGCCGCGGACGACGGTGGCCCACCGGTTGCCGAACTGGCGCGCGTCGGCTTCGCGTGGGCGGAGGGAAAGGAGCGGTTCTTCATGACGCGGTCGGCCGTGCCCGACCCGGGAACCGGCCCCCTGCCCTGAGCGGCGTGGTGCCACCACCACGCTCGCGCTCTCGACCGGCCAGCGAACGACGCTGCCCGAGAGCCTGGGGCGGATCGAGGCGCGGAAGTGGAAGGCGCAGAAGGTCGTCTCGCGTCGCAAGCGCGGCTCGAACCGACGCCGCCGGGCCCAAGTTCGCGTCGCGCGCCTGCAGGCGCGGCAGGCCCGCATCCGGCGCGACTTCCACCATCGCGAGGCCCTGGGCGTCGCCCGCCGCTTCGGCGTCGGCCGAGGAGCCGGGCCGCAACGTCCGGCAGAAGGCAGGGCTGAACGGCGCCATCCTGAACGCGCGCTGGCATCAGTTCGCGACGATCCTGAGCTACAAGATTGAGGAGAGAGGCGGTCAGGTCGCGACCGTTCCGGCTCGGTTCACGAGCCAGACCTGCGCCGCGTGCGGCGTCGTGGATGCGAGGAGCCGCGGGAGCCAAGCGCGCTGTCGACTGGAGGGGACCTCGCGGTTCCCGAAAATCCCCGTCGTTCACGGCGGGGAAGATGTTAGGGTGTTGTCGAGCTTAGATGCCAGGGGGAGCTGACATGGTGATCGTCAGGATGCCGGGTGGCGATGTCGAGTCTATCGCTCCGGACGAGCTGCTCTGGATGCGGCAGGCCTTTGACCACGAGTTCAAGGATGCGGTGATGCTCCGCATCACGGGTGACCGGATCTATTCCGTGGAAACGGTGGCGTCCCTGGCCGCGAAGTTCGCCGCAGCCGGGGCCGCCATGGCTCGGCTGACCCCTCCCGAGGGCGCCATCGAGATGATGGTCAGCGCCGAACGGGTCCGCGAGGTCGAGCCGCCGAGCCCCGCCATCCACCACGAGGGTGCCGGATCGGTCCTCAAGTTCGGTCCCAAGCTGATGCTCGCCGTGCGTGAGAGCGAGGCCCAGGCGAAGTCCATCCTGGCTGAGGCGGTTAAGGGTCGGCCGCCGGCACCTGCGGCATTGGCGGCGGCGGCCCTGGGAGGCGCCATCGTCGGTGCTGCGGTCGCCGTAGCTGTGACGGCGCCGGGCGCGGGAGGCCCGGATCCCGAGGCACAGGAACGCCCGGGACCAGCATGAGAGCCACGGCGGATCGCCCGGCCCGCTCGTGCCCCCTCGCCCGGCCCGCCAACCATGTGCCGCCGGGGCGGGGGCCGCTGTGTCCGCGCACCGGGAGTGACAGCCGGCGGGCCACAGGTGGCGATGCAAGCGACGCGCGACCGCGCGCCGCCTCCGGTACGGGACGGCCCAGGGCTTTGAGCAGGACACGCCGGTCGGGCAGATCTCCGGCATGAGCCGCCCCTCCGGGTTCGGTGGGGACGGGGCGAGGCAGGGACCTCCGGATGGGCCGGCCAACACCGATTTCGTTCTCTCTATGTTCCAATCTTGGAGCGCCTGCCCTAGTGTCTTGCTGGCGCGAGCGGCACCGTACCGAACGGAATCCGTGGACAACCGCAGGATCCTGGCGTGACGCGTCGGAGGGCCGGAACGTAGACCGGGGCGCACGGTGTTGTGGGTGGGCGATGGACCGGGCGTCCTCGCCGCAACGGGATCGAAGGATGGCCGATCAACTCGACTGGAGACGCCTCCTCAACGCGCAGCGGCGCAAGGGAAAGGCCGCAGGCAGAGCCTACACGGCGCGGCTGGGCGAGGACCGGACCGAGCACGAACGTGACCACGACCGTATCCTGTTCTCGACCCCGGTGCGGCGCCTCCAGGACAAGACGCAGGTCTTCCCGTTGGAACGCAACGACAGCGTCCGCACCCGGCTAACCCACAGCCACGAGGTGGCGAACATGGCGCGGAGCATGGGAACCACCCTCGCCTTCGTGCACGGCGGGGCGCTGGGTTTCCCCGGGGAGGTCGAGCCCCTGCGCAACGTGCCCGCCCTCCTGGAGGCCATCGGGCTCGCCCACGACCTCGGCAATCCGCCGTTCGGACATCAGGGCGAGACCGCGATCCAAACCTGGGTGAAGCGGCACTCCGTGCCGCGCAAGGATGACCCGGCCTCGTTCGACATCTTCGACGCGCCGGACCTGAGCGAGCCGATGCGCCGTGATTTCCTGAAATTCGAGGGCAACGCGCAGGCGTTCAGGCTGCTGACGCGATTGCAGATCCTGAACGACGACTTCGGCCTGAACATGACCTATGCCTTCCTGGCGGCCCTGATGAAGTATCCCGTGCCGTCGGACGCGGTCGACAAGACCTCCCAGGCAAGGAAGAAGTTCAACTTCTTCCAGTCGGAGGCCGAGATCGCCGCCGAGGTCTGGGCCGAGACCGGCTTGCGGGAGGGCGTCCGCCATCCCCTGACCTTCGTGATGGAGGCTTGCGACGACATCGCCTACTCGGTGGTGGACGTCGAGGACGCGGCCAAGAAGAAGCTGATCAACTTCAACGTGCTCATGGCTTGGCTGCGTCACGACGCGTGCGACGACGAGTTGACGCTCGACGTCTGCGAGCGGGCCGAGCGCAGCCACGCCGAGTTCCGGGACGCGGGATTGTCGCCCGGGGAACTCGACGACATCTCGATGCAGATGTTCCGCGTGGACGCCATCGGGAAGATGGTGCGGGCCGCGGTTGGGGCGTTCGTGGCGAACCGGGATGCCATCATGGCCGGCGCGTTCGACAGGGAGCTGATGGCGGCCTCCGAGGCGGTCGTGCTGTGGACCTCGTTGAAGCGCTTCGCCAAGTTTCACGTCTACCGCCACCGCAGCGTCCTCGAAGTCGAGCTCGACGGGCACCGGACCGTTCACGAGCTCATGGACATGTTCTGGAAGGCCATCATCGAGCGCAAGGATCCGGACGACCTGCGCTCCGACCGCGAGGCGTTGCCGGCCTACGTGTATTCCCGGATCTCGGAGAACTACCGGCGCGTGGCCGAGTCGCCCGGGAACGCGATGCCGATGCGCTACCGCGAACTGCAGCTCGTCACCGACATGATCTCGGGTATGACCGACACGTTCGCGGTGTCCCTGCGCGACGACCTGAGGCGGCACCATGGCTGACCTTGGCTCCCCCGTCCGCGACGGCGCTGAGCTGTGCCGGCGGATGCAGGCGTTCCTGGCGGACGAGGCTCGCGGGGGCCCCGAGATCGCGGATCTGATCGGCCATCTCGGGCAGGTGGGCGAGGTTGCGATCTTCGGCGGCATGGCCCGGGATATCGCCCGGGGCGGGGCTGCGGCCTTCGCATCGGACGTGGACCTGGTCGTGCACGCGCCGCCGGAGCGCTTGGCGGAGCTGATGCGGGACGGCGCGGCCGTTCGGAACCGCTTCGGCGGCTACCGCATCGCCGGGCGCCGCCACTCGTACGACGTCTGGGCCCTACCCTCCACCTGGGCGGTCCAGTCCGGGCACGTGCAGGCCGCCCACCTGACCGACCTGGTGCACACCACCTTCTTCGACTGCGACGCCGTGCTTTACCTGTGCGGCTCCCGCCGGGTTCACCACGGACCGCGTTTCACCGCCTGGCTGCGCGACGCCATCGTCGACACCAACCTGGAGGAGAACCCGAACCCGCACGGGGTCGTGGCCCGCGCGTTACGGATCCTCCTCGAACATCGGCAGGCCGTCGGGCCCGGCTTGGAGAGGTATCTCCGCAGGATGGCCAAGGGGCACGCGGGCTGCCTCGATGGGGACCTCGCATCACGCCTGTCACGCATCCTCGCAGGCCTGCGCCCGCTGCCCGACGGCCTGGGAGCCACGGCCGCCGCGCGGCACCCGGGTGCGGGTGGTGAGGCGCCCGGGCGGGGCGAGCGGGACCGGGCGAACCGGCATGGCTGCCCCGACCGTTCCCATGTTCCGTGGCCGGCGCCGGGGCGGTTGAGGTGTCCCGGATCATCCTGATCCGGCCCGCGTGCTCCCGCGTTCGAGGCTGATGCGCCTCGCGAGTTGCCGGGCCCTATCCATGGAACCGGCCTTGCGCTGAGGTGGACGCCGCCACCCCTGGTCACCGGACCGAGGTTAAGCGTCAATCGCCCCATGGCAGCGCGCGGCGGGCCGCAAGGCATGGTGGCCGCGTGCGAGCATGGCCGTGTGGCGGCGCGTTTCCCGGACCGGAACGTCCTCGGAGAGGACCGGCCGACGGGGTACGACGCCGCGACGAGGAAGAAGGGCGCGGGCCTGTCGCCGCGCTCGTGGGTCCAACTCGATCAAGGCCGTGGGCTCGGACGCTGCAGGGAGCCTGACGGACGCTTCCGGGGTTGTTCCCGGCGGGCTCCTCCGGGTCGGCCAGGGATGACGTGCGAACCCACCGCCAGAACGAAGATGGGCCGTATGAGCGCGGCGCGATGGAGAGAGCACGCCTGAGTTTCGAGCGCGTGGTCTCCTTGCGCTGCGTGGTCTCGTCGACGGAGGCGGTCGCGCCGATCGGACGCGCGCTGTTGCCGGCCGCGGAAACGGCTGCGGCGAGCGCGTGCAGGTTGGCCGTGCCGCGCACGCTCGCCTGCTCGGTCGCGACCTTCGCCGTGGCCGCGGTGGCGCATGGCACCGTCTGGAGCACGCGTCCGACGCGCGATGCGCAGGTCATGCCCTCGACCTTGCTTCGGGCCCGTTCGGCACGGCCGACGCAGGACGCGCAGCTCATGCCCTCGACAGACCGGTTGATTGTCGTTCCCGCGGACTTCCTGGGCCGGGACTGAGTGCCCGCACCGTCCGCGTGGCCGGCGCACTTCCGTCGCCGGCGTGACGGCGGTCGGGCCCGGCAAGCGACCGTTCGTGCGGACGTCGTCGGCCGCGTGTGGGCCGGGTATGGCTTCGTGCCGGCCGCGAGCCCCGGTGGACCGGAGGGCCGGGGACCGACGCCGAAACGCGGCCTGCACGGCTCTGCGCCGAAGCTCTGGCGGCGTTCCTCTCGCACTGGCCCGAAGCCGGTTCAGCAGCCGGGCCGGCGCCGCTTTCCCGGGGCGGCATAGGTGCGTAACGCCGCGTGCTCGGAGCCGCGCCGGAGGCCGACACGTCGGCGCTCGCCGCCCGGCTGCAGACCAGGCACGGCCGCCCGCAATCGGCCGTTGACCGCACCGGACGACCCTGGAGCGTGGTCCGTCGTGAACGCCAAAAGCCCTGGATCGCCGTCAAGCTCGGTCAGAGTATTCATTTTCATTCACAAGCAGCAGCGCCGCGTCGATCACGTCGCGGAAGGCCGGCGAGCGTTCACAGGCCGCGAGGAGACGCCGCGTCCACGCTTCCGACGGGTGGGCGACGCCCGCGGGCCGCGCGGCGAGATAGGACCGTATCGACGCCTCTAGCTCCGGGCGGGGCCTCTGCTGACCGCGCAAGAGCTTGGAAATGTTGGCCTGGCTGGAGCCCAGCGTGCGGGCGAGCGCCTCCTGGCTCAGGCCGTCCTCGCGCCGGGCTCGTTCCAGCGCCGCCGCGATGGCGGCGCGCTCGCCGCCTGATCCGATCTTGCGTCCCCTCATGCTTTGAATGAAAATGAATATTCGGGGACGGCGTCAAGGGGAATCACGACTATGCTGCTCGAAGCGGACGGCGGCCCGACGGCTGCACGGCGTTCGCCGCCTGATCCAGATGCCGAGATCGTGCCCGGGGTGCGCTGGGGGCGGCCCGAGTGGGTGCCGAGTGCCGCGTTCTGGGCGGACATGGTCAGCCGCGCCAGCGAGCAGTCCGACGGGTTCGTCAACCGCGACGGGTCCCTGCAGGAGGAGGTCGGGTTTTGCCTGCTCGGCGGCTACGGCATCACGGCTGAGGTCAACCATGCGGTTCACGACCGGTTGATGGAGGCCGGCGTGTTCGTGCCGGGACGCCGCCCGGCCGAGGGGGATCTCGAAGCTCTCCTGCTGCAGCCGGTCCTGCTCGGCGGCCGCCCGGTCCGCTACCGGTTCCCGCACCAGCGGGCCCGCCGGCTCGCGGTCGCGTTGGGGATGATCGAGGATGACCCGCCGCCGACCGACGACGCCTTGGCATTCCGGCGCCACCTCATGCGGATTCCGGGCATCGGGCCGAAGACCGCATCCTGGATCACGCGCAACTGGCTGGGCAGCGACGAGGTTGCGATCCTGGATATCCACATCATCCGGGCCGGTCTCCTGATCGGCCTCTTCGACCGGTCGATGCGGGTGCCGCGCGACTACGAGGCGCTGGAGCGGCGCTTCCTGGAGTTCTGCGGGGCGCTCGGCGCCAGGCCGTCCCTGCTCGACGCGGTGATGTGGCGGGCGATGAGGAATATCGGCCGGGGCCCTGTTTGACGGCGGCCGGGAAAAGAGGCCACTGTCGTCTAGGTTCGCGCCCAGGGATCGCGATGTCAGGCGGTAGCAAGTCCAGCACACGCAGGGGCCCGCGTCTGGGGCCGGGTACGTCGTCACCCGTGTCGCCTTCGGGGCGGGAGGGCCAGGGCGGTGGGGCAGGGCTCGGTGGGGGCGCGGACCCTTGCAACCTGCGCTACGACACCGACCTGACGGGGGTGCGGGCCCCTGCGGTGGTGACGGTCCGCGAGCGGGACGTCCTCGACGTGACCTTGCACCGGGAGGATCCCTTCGAGACGGCCGTGTGCCGCACGCGGCCCGCGGCCGACATCGTCGGCTCGCTCGCGGGCATGGAGGGCTTGGACCAACTCCTCGGCTGCCTGCGCGCCGGACATCTGTACGAGGCCCGCGTCATCGAGGTCGATCGCACCCGCTGTCGCGTCTTGGTCGAGCGGGTGACGCGTTGATCGTCGCCGGCGGCTGCTACCTGGAAGTTTGTGCCGTCCCGCGTTGGAGGCGCCTCTTCGGGTCCGGAGGGCGGGCCGCCGCATCGGTCGGCCGGCTCTCGCCCGGAACCGAACTCCATACCTATGCCCACCGGGGGTGGGTCTCGGACGTCCGGAGCTCGATGCACGCGTTCGGTGTGGGCGCGACCGTCCAACCCATCGACGAGAGAATCTCGTTCTCCTACTTCCATCCCCTCTCGCCCGCGTTGCTCGAACCGGCCGTACCCGCTGCGCAACCTGTCCTGACCGTGTCCGGCGACGTGGTGCTTCGGTTCGGCTTCGTGGAAGGCGACGCCGTCGTCTCCGCGCGGCGCGCCGTCCACGATCCGCAGACCGGCCATGCGGCGAGCCCCTTCCGCGCTAATGGCTCCCGGGCCGAGCGGCTCGCCGTCGTGCTGAACCAGGGCGAGGCAGAGGCCGCGACCGGCGCGGCGGGCGACGACGTGGGCACCGCGCTTCTCGCCGCGCACGACGCCGAGATCGTCGTCGTCAAGCGCGGGTGCGAGGGCGCGCGCGTGTTCCGGGTCGGGGGCATGCCGGCCGACATCCCGGCATACCGCTCGGAGCGCGTGTTCAAGATCGGGTCGGGCGACGTGTTCAGCGCGGCCTTCGCGCACCATTGGGGCGAGCGCGGGCTGGACGCCGTCGACGCCGCGGACCTGGCCTCACGCAGCGTCGCGCACTTCGTCGACTACCACGCGCTGCCCCTGCCCCCCGCCGCCGAGCTCGCGTCCCAGTCTGCCCTGCCCGCTGGCCGGCGTCCGGGCCTGATCTACCTGGCGGGACCCTTCTTCGATCTCGCGCAGCGTTGGCTCGTCGAGGAGGCGCTCGAACGGCTCCAGGCACTGGGCGCGCCGGTGTTCTCCCCCTTGCACGAGGTCGGTACGGGCCGTCCGGCCCAGGAAACCGCGGCTGCCGATCTCGAAGGCCTGGACCGCTGCGCCGCGCTGCTCGCGCTGCTCGACGGCGCCGATCCGGGCACCCTGTTCGAGGTCGGGTACGCGCGCGCCCGCGGCAAGCCCGTCGTCGTCCTTGCCGAGCGCCTCGACGACCCGAACCTGACGATGCTCGTCGGCACCGGCTGCCGGGTCGCTCGCGACCTCACATCCGCGCTCTACCAGGCGGCCTGGGCCGCCATGGAATGAGGGCGCTCCTGCTCTCGGGCGGCCTCGACTCGGCGGCCATCGCCGCCTGGCAGAGGCCGGACGTCTGCCTCACGGTCGATTACGGACAGAGGCCGGCCAAGGGCGAGATCGCCGCGGCGGACTCGGTCGCGCGCGAGCTGGGACTTCGCCACGAGATCGCGCGGGTCGACCTGTCGGCCCTTGGCCTTGGCCCGCTCGCGGGGCGCGCGGCCTCGGATCTGGCGCGCGCGCCCGAGTGGTGGCCTTACCGCAACCAGATGCTGGTGACGCTCGCCGGCATGCGGTTCGTGGCCGAGGGACTGACCGAGATCCTGCTCGGGGCGATCAGGACGGATGTTCATGCCGACGGTCGCGCTCCCTTCCTGCGGACCGTCGACCGGCTGATGCACCTGCAGGAGGGAGGCGTCCGGGTCATGGCCCCCGCGCGCCACCTTTCGGCCCTGGAGCTTGTCAGGCGGTCGGGGATCCCCCGTTCACTCCTGGGTGCCACCTTCTCCTGCCATGTCATGGAATACGCCTGCGGTCGGTGCCGTGGCTGCGAGAAGCACCAGGAAACGCTGGCGCGCATCGATGGCGGCCGGGCCCGCGCCGGCACCGCGGCCCGGGCGTCCGCGGCGACGGGAGGTTGAGTCATGTCGGGAGGACCCCCGGGCCGGCGAGGGCGGGCTCCGCGGCGATTGCAGCAGTCCGGCGACGGTTGCGACCTCCACCTCACCGTCGACCTGATAGGGGTGCGTCGTGAGGCGGCGGACCGGGTACGCGAGGGCGACGACCTGCGGATCGAGCTTGTCCACGAGGGGGCCGCGGTCGGCGCGATCTGCCGGAACGGCGAGGGCGCCGTGGTGGGCGCCCTCGCCGCGTTCCCGGGTCTGACGCGGCTTCTCGACTGCCTCGCGCGGGAGGTGCCCTTCGTCGCCCATGTCGAGGAGGTCTCGTCGACGCGGTGCGTGGTGACGGTGTCGAGGACCGACCCATGATCATCGTGGGCGGCAGTTACCGGGAGGTCTGCGCTTACCCGGAATGGGACCGGATTTACGGTTCCGGTGGCCGGGCCGCCGTGGCCGTGAGCGGGCTCGCGCCCGGCTCCGTGCTGCACACCTACGCCTACTCGGGTTGGGCGGCGGACGTACGCGCGACCATGGCGTCGTTCGGCGTCCGTGCCGAAGTGGTCGAGATCGAGAAGGAACTCGTCTTCGAGTACTACCATCCCCTGAGCAAGGAGCCCGTGCCCAAGGCGTCGGCCGGTCTGCCCCGCATCACGGTCTCCGGGGAGGTCGTGCTGAGCTTCGGGATGCTGGAGGGGCCGGCCACGGTCGTGGCCGGCCGGGCCGTCCACGACCCGCAGTCGGACAGTCCCGAGGCGGCCTTCTCGGCGTCAGGGTCGCGGGCGGGCGAGCTGGCATACGTGGTGAGGGACTACATGCTCGCTGCGGCGGATTCGTCGCAGGAGGCGATGGATGTGGCGACACGCATCATGGCCGATGAGGGCGCCTCGGTCGTTGTCGCCCGCCACGCCATCGGCGGCGCCAGCGTCTATGTCGGTGACACGAAGCCGCGGCTGGTTCCGGCCTACATATCGGACACGTGGTTCAAGATCGGCTCCGGCGACGTGTTCTGCGCCGCCTTCGCGCACTACTGGGGCGAGCGCCGGCTCGACCCCGTCGAGGCCGCCGACCTGGCATCGCGCAGCGTCGCCCATTTCAACGACGGTCATCGCCTGCCTCTCCCGGCGCCGCATGCCTTGAGCGCTCTCGTGCCGCAGCCGGACACGGCGCATGGGGGGCGGGTCTTTCTTTCGGGACCGGCGGCGACGCTGCCTCAACGTTGGCTCCTCGACCAGGCACGGTGGTGGCTTCTTGATCTCGGGAGCGAGGTGTTCTCGCCGTTCCATGAGTACGGCGAGCGGCTTGCCGCGAGCGCCGGTCCCGCGCTCGCCGGACTGAGGGCCTGCACGGCTGTCCTCGCGCTTGCGGATGGCGGCGACCCGGGAACGAGCGCCGTCATCGGGCACGCCCGGGCCGTCGGGGTTCCGGTGGTCGTCCTGGCGGAAGCGGTGGCTGCGACGGACCTCGCGGTGCACGCGGGCATGTCGTGCGAGATCGCCCGCGACTTCACGACCGCCCTGTACCGCGCGCACCTGGCCGGAATGCGCTGACCCGACCGGACATCGTCGATGAGACCTCCGACCCGACCCCCTCCCAAACCGCTCCGTGGCGTCTCGGCGGAGCCGGTCCAGCCGCGTGGCCCAGCTTCGGCCGCGGACACCGTGGAGCGTCTCAAGTCGGCGCAGGAGACCTGGCAATCCTTCCAGGACTTCCTGGACCGGCGCATGCACTCGCGCTGGGTCTTTCGGGGCTGCGCGTCCCGCGAATTCCTATGTGTGCCGAGCGCGGGCCGCACGCCGAACCACGACCCGCTGTTCGAGGAGCACCTGTTCCGCGCCTTCAAGCGCGAGGCACGGTTGCACGTCTCGCTGCCGGGGGCGACCGATTGGGACTGGTTGGCCCTGGGGCAGCATTTCGGGCTGCCGACGCGCCTCCTGGACTGGACGACCAACCCACTCGTCGCGTGCTTCTTCGCGGTCTCCAGCGACCCCTTGGACGCCGATGCCGTGATCTACGCCTATCCGGTGGACGACACGCTCGTCATAAATCCGGAGGGCGGACCGGGCCCGTTCGAGATCGACCGCGTGGGGTTCCTGCTCCCGACCACGACGGCCCCGAGGATCGCGAGCCAGCGCGGGTTGTTCTCCGTCCATCCCAGGCCCAGCGAACCCTGGATGCCGAGCGGACTGGCTGAAAACAGCTTCGTCATACCGCGAGGGGTCCGGTCGCGCTTCCAGCGCAAGCTCTTCAGCCTCGGCATCGATGCGGCCCATATCTGGGCTAGCCTTGAGGGCGTATGTCTCTCGCTGAGCTGGCAGTATCGGCAGCGTCTCGGCATTGGCGCCGCCGTGTTCTGAGGAGGTTGCATGCCGGGCCCTGACGCAGCAAGCACGGATGCGGCTGTCCTCCAGGCCGTCGCAACGGCCGTGCGAGAGATCGACCTGACCGGGACCGAAGCCTGGGGGGACCTGGGCGCGCTGTCGGCGCACACGCACGTCGACTCCGTCGAGGTCTTCGCCGACGAGATCAAGGTGCGTGCCGGCAGCTTCGAGGGCCCGATCAACGTCCATTGCACCCTGAATTACGGGAACGGCGCGGACGGCCTTACGGTATCGGAGACCTTTCCAGGACGGTTCGAGGGCAGCCTCTCCCCCGCGGGGCCGGTCATCCTACGGCTGAAGGTGGACACGAGCAGCTTCTACGCCTGAAACGGCCACGGGAACCGCAGGGGCGTATTTATGGTGACGGAGCGGAGGGATGAGTCCCCCTCTACGTCAGACACGACGGTGATGCGTACTTCCTGACCGAAGGCGGGCCATTCGCACCTGACCTCGATTGCGGTCGAGTGTTCTATGAACCTGGCGAGGACTTCGGGATCATCAACGATCCGACGGACGGGCGCGACCCGCCGTTCAAGAGCGAGCCTGGCTCGTTGAGAAATGCTCGGCGACGGGTGAAGCCGAGAGGCCGATTTCCGGCCGACGTGCCTCCCGGTGGGCGTAGTTGGCGGGGCGCGGTGCATCCGGGGGGATGCCGCGGCCGCGCCGTTATTCACCAAGCTTTGCTATTTTCCCTACGCGTAAGCACCAGATTACCTTTAAGCAAAGACAGCCGACTGTCCGTGGATCTCCCGAACCAGGTGAGATCTCAAGCTGGCGTTGGCTTTCACGTCGGAAGTAGGCACTTGCGCCTGTCCCGTGCTATAACGAGCGCCACGGATGGCGCGCGCTCTTTTCGCCCTCGGTCTCGAACGCCAGCTGCCTGTTGAACGCACCAGGATGCCCGGGAAGAACACTTAATCGCTTTCATAGGTCAGCCTATTCGCTTTGAAAGGCAGCCTAATCACTTTCCCCCAGAGCCGCGAGGGTCGAACTTCTCAGTAAATCCGGTCAAGTTACCCTTCCATAGGGTCAAACTTTACTGAGAAATTACACCTTCGCCGATCAGACGTCGAGATTCGCCACGCTCAGCGCGTTCTCCTGGATGAACTCGCGGCGGGGCTCGACCACGTCGCCCATCAGCTTGACGAACAGATCGTCGGCATCGGTCGAATCCTTGACCTTCACCTGAAGCAGCGAGCGCACGTCGCGGTCGAGGGTCGTCTCCCAGAGCTGCTGCGCGGTCATCTCGCCCAGGCCCTTGTAGCGCTGGAGCTGGAGCCCCTTGCGGCCGAACGCCATCACCGCTTCGAACAGGCCGACGGGACCGTAGAGTTCCGTTTCGTCCCCCTTGCGGGCGAACGTCACCGGCTCCTCGTAGATCTCGCGCAAGGTCTCCGCCCGCTCGG
>NZ_BPRD01000157.1 GCF_022179745.1 Methylorubrum podarium | reverse complement strand
CTGGATTGTACGTTGAGTGCGTCGGTCTTTTCCGCAAACGGAAGAGGAACGACAAAGGGAGGGCCGCCGGCGGGATCGTTTCTGGATCGACTCACGAGGTCGCAAGCAATCTTGATCCGTCGGCGGCGCCTCCACGGTCTTGAGCACGAACGGTAGAGCGGGAGCAGCCCGAGCCTACAATCCGGTGCCAGAGGACCTTGCCTGTCTTGCGAAAGGCCTCGTCATGGTAGCCTCGCCCGCCCCCACCACGCCAGCCGCCCCCTGCTTTCTCGGCGCCGACATCTCGAAAGAGTGGGTCGACTTCGCCGACCTGCAGGGCCGCACCGCCCACATCGACAACACGGTCACGGCCCTGACCGCGGCCCTGTCCGAGCCGTGCTGGCGCGGCTGCGCCAACCTCGTGTGCGAGGCCACCGGCGGCTACGAGCGCCCGCTGATCGAAGCCGCCGCCGCGCTGGGACTGCCGCTGCGCCGGATCCATCCCAGCCGCGCCCGCGCCTTTGCCCGGGCCAAGGCGAAGCTGGCCAAGACCGACCGGATCGACGCCGCTGTCCTGGCCGCCTTGGCCGCCTTCACCGCGGACGAGCCCGCCCCGCCGCTGCCGAGCCCGGCCCAGCGCGCGCTGGCCGAGCTGATGACCCGGCTCGGCCAGCTCAAGGATCAGCGGCAGGCCGAGCAGTGCCGGAGGGAGCGCACCGAGAGCGCCCTCGTGCGCCGCTCGATCGCCGCCAGCCTCGCCCTGCTCGACGCCCAGATCCGGGAGATCGGCGCCGCCTTGGACGAGGCCATCGCCGCCGATGCCGAACGGGCCCGCACCGCCGCCCTGCTGCGCACCTGCAAGGGCGTCGGACCCGTCGCCTGCCGCGCCCTGCTGGCGTGGCTGCCGGAACTCGGCCGCCTCAACCGGCGCACAGTCGCCGCCCTGGTCGGGGTCGCGCCGATCACCTGTCACAGCGGCTCGTCGAGCCGCTCGGCCAGCATCACCGGCGGACGCAAGCCGTTGCGCGACGTGCTGTTCATGGCCGCCCTGACCGCCAGCCGCCACAACCCGGTGTTCCGCAGCCTCTACGAACGCCTGCGTGCGGCCGGAAAGCCCCACAAGGTCGCCCTCATCGCCGTCGTGCGAAAGCTCGTCACCACCCTCAATGCCATGGTCCGCGCCGGAAAACCCTTCCAACCCGCTTGACCCGAGACACGGTAGATCGCTTCGCTCACGCTCGCGATGACGGAGTTCAGGGAATTGCCGGAGTGATCAATCGGAAGCCGTTTGCTTCCGCTCCCGCGCACGACAAGGCCGCGGACCTTCGGGCCGGCGGCCTTTTTTGTGGCCCGATGACGCGAGCCTTAGCGCTTGGCGACCGCCTTCTGCAGCTTCGGCCGCTCCGAGGCGGCGCCGGCCATCAGCTTGGCGAGGTGGTCCTGATCGAGGCCGCTCATGCTGGCCGGCACGATCTCCGCCTCCGTGCTCCCGCGCTCGGCCTTCCGCGCGGTGATGGAGCCCGTGGTGACGGGGTCGGCCAGCGCCGCGACCGGCAGGGCCGGCGAGGCGGGCTCGCGCTGGACGCGCATCGCCCAGTGGGCGGCGGTGGAGAGGACGGCGATGGCCAGGATCGCCTTGATGCCGCCGGTCAGGAAACGCCGCATGGTCGGGCCCGAATACGCTGGGAACGCAGCCGGTTCCCCGGCCTGTCCCCATCATTGCGTAGGATCGTGAACGAACCGTCCGACACGCCGCGGGCGAAGCGTGCCGGATCGGGAAAAGGCGCTCGCGTGGATCTCCCGCGCCTCAGGTCCGGTGCGCGACCTGCCCCGGGGATTTCTGGTTCTCCGGCTCCGCCGCGCCGCGGGTGCGCCACAGGCTGTAGACGACGCCGAGGGTGAGCAGGACCAGGGTGACGAGGAGCGACACCCACGGCGGCAGGTGGACGAGTTCCAGCGTGTCGGCCACCACGATCTTGGCGCCAATGAACAGAAGGATCAGGGCGAGCGCCGTCTTCAGGTAGGCGAAGCGGTCCACCATCGCTGCCAGCGCGAAGTAGAGCGCGCGCAGGCCCAGGATCGCGAAGATGTTCGAGGTGTAGACGATGAAGGGGTCGGTGGTGATCGCGAAGATCGCCGGCACGCTGTCGACGGCGAAGATCACGTCCGCGATGTTGACGAGCACCAGAGCCACGGCGAGCGGCGTCAGCCAGCGCACGGTCTTGCCCGTCTCGGGATCGGGCCGGCGGACGATGAAGCGCTGACCCTCCGGCTTGTCGGTGATGCGCACCCACTTCCTGAGCAGGCGCATCGAGGCGCTGTTCTGCACGTCCTGCTCGTCCTCTTCCTTCGAGACGAGCATCTTGATGCCGATATAGATCAGGAAGGCGGCGAAGACCGAGAGCACCCAGTGCGCCTGCTGCACCAGGGCCGAGCCGAGCCCGATCATCAGGCCGCGCAGCAGCACCGCCGCGAGGATGCCCCAGACCAGCACCCGGTGCTGCGCCGCCCGCGGCACCCCGAGCGAGGTGAGGATCACCGCGATCACGAAGACGTTGTCCATCGACAGCGACTTCTCGATCACGAGGCCGGTCACGTATTCCTGGGCCGGGTCGAACCCGAGCATCCACCAGATCCAGCCGCCGAAGGCGAGGCCGAGGGTGAAGTAGAAGGCGGTGAGGAGCAGGCTCTCCTTCACCCCGATCTCGTGGTTCTTGTCGCGGTGGAGCAGGCCGAGATCGAAGGCCAGCAGGCCGGCCACCAGGGCGTGGAAGCCGAGCCACATCCAGACGGGTTTGCCGAGCCACTCGTGGGTGAGAATATCCATCATCATTGCGCGGGACCGGATGCTTCGCTTTCGGGAGAGCATCGGCTCCGACATCGCGGAGGCGTCTGCCGCCCCCCTCCCGAGCGGTCCGCCGGATTGGCGGACGAATGGCCTCACCGGGATTCCGGGAGCATCGCGAGGGGCACGGTGCGCGTTCCGCCAGAGGGGCCCGCAGCCGATGCCGGGCAGTTAGAGGGCCGATCGCGTCGAATCAAGGGCAGCGCGATTTTCCATCCTTGATTGCCGCCCGGAACGGGAGAGGCGCTTGACAGCGGCGCTCGCTCCGGGGCTTGCCGCGGACCATGGATGCGGATCGAGACAACGCCATCGCCATCGTCGGCGGCGGCCCCGCGGGGCTCGCGGCGGCGGAGGTGCTGGCCGGGGCGGGGCGGCCGGTCACGGTCTACGAGCGCATGCCCTCCGTCGGCCGCAAGCTGCTCATCGCCGGGCGCGGCGGGCTCAACCTGACCCATTCCGAGCCGCTTCCGGACTTCTTGGAGCGCTACGGCCCCGTCGATCCGCGCCTGCCGGCGGCGGTCGCGGCCTATCCGCCGGACGCGCTGCGGGCGTGGTGCAAGGCGCTGGGGCAGACCACCTTCGTCGGGTCGAGCGGCCGGGTGTTCCCGAAAAGCTTCAAGGCCTCGCCGCTCCTGCGTGCCTGGCTCGCCCGCCTCGACGGCCTCGGCGTCGCGATCCGCACCCGGCACCGGCTCGTCGGCCTGGACGAGGGGGCGCTCACCTTCGAGACGCCGGAGGGGTCTCAAGTCGTCCGGCCGCGGGCGACCGTGCTCGCCCTCGGCGGCGCGAGCTGGCCGCGGCTCGGTTCGGACGGGGCCTGGGTCCCGCTCCTGGAGGGGAACGGCGTCGCGGTCGCGCCGCTCAGGCCCGCCAATGTCGGCTTCCGGGTCGCGTGGTCGGCGCATTTCGCGGAGCGCTTCGCGGGCGAGCCGCTCAAGCGCTTGGCCGCGCGAATCGGTGCGGCGAGCGCCCGCGGCGAGGCGGTCGCGACGGCGGACGGCATCGAGGGCGGCGTGATCTACGCGCTCTCGCGGCCGATCCGCGAGGCGGTGGAGCGCGACGGCGTCGCCGAACTCGTCCTCGACCTGCGCCCGGATCTCGATCGGAACGCCCTCGAGGCGCGCCTCGGCCGGAGCCGCCCCGGCGAGAGCCTGTCCACCCGCCTGCGCAAGGCGGCGTCCCTGAGCCCCGCCGCCATCGGCCTGCTGCGCGAGGCGCACGGCAACGCCCTGCCGAGCGCGGCGGACGCGCTGGCGGCGGCGATCAAGGCGGCGCCCCTGCGGCTCCTGGCGCCGGCCCCGATCGCCCGGGCGATCTCGACGGCGGGCGGGGTCGCCTTCGCCGAACTCGACGACCGGTTCATGCTGCGGGCGCGGCCCGGCCTGTTCCTGGCCGGCGAGATGCTCGACTGGGAGGCGCCGACCGGCGGCTACCTGCTCCAGGCCGCCTTCGCCAGCGGCCGGGCGGCGGCAACGGGGCTGCTCGCCTGGCTCGATGGGCGGACCTGAGCCCGGCTCAGGCCCGGCTCAGGCCCCGGCTCAGTCTCACGGCCGGGCGCAGATGCCGACCATGCCGCCGCTGCCGGCCGCGCAGGACGCCTTCGCCTCGCCGTCGAGGGTCGCCGCGCCGCCCGTCTGACAGGTGGCCGAGGCCAGCACCTCGCCCGCCTCGCAGGAGAGCGCGCAGCCCGCCTCGGTGCACCCGCGTGCCCGCACGACGCGGAACGGCGCCGGCCCCGTCGCGGCGGCCTCGCCCTTCGCGCCCGCATCGCCCTTCGGTCCCGTATCGCCCTTAGGGCCGCGTTCGCCCTTCGAACCCGGCTCTCCCTTCGGCCCCGGCTCGCCCTTCGCTCCCGGCGCGCCCGGAGGTCCGGCCGGGCCGGCTTCTCCCCTCGGTCCGGTCTCACCCTTCGGTCCTTGGTCGCCCTTCGGCCCCGCGGCGCCCGCGGGACCGGGCGGTCCCTGAAGGCCCGCCGTGCCCTGCGGTCCGGCCGGACCCGGCTCGCCCGGCTTGCCGGCCGGCCCTTCCGGCGCGCAGTTGGCGACCACCGCCTCGCGCTCGTCCTCGCCGACCTTGATCACCGCGACGCAGGTCGGGGGGCGGTAGGGCAGCCGGAACTCGAAGCGTCCCCGCCGGTCGGAGAGGACGGAGATGTCGTCGTCGAGGATCACGGTCACGCCGCTCTTGCGCGCGCTGCCGGTGATGCGCAGGTCCCCGCCCTCGATGCGCGCGTCCCAGATCTGGATCGGCTGGACCGGCGGATTCGTCGCCTTGGCGCGGGACGAACGCGGCTGCGCCGCCGGCTCGCCCTGGGACGGCGCCTGGGCCGCCGCCGGTCCGGCCAGCGCGAGGGCCAGCGCGATCAGGAGCGGCGCGCGCGTCGGCTTGCGCCGTCTGAGGCTCGGCGGGTTCGGCATCCTCGGTCCTCCGATCGTGTCCCGCGCGTCTCTCGGCGCGGCGGCGAAGGTTTCCGTTGCGGGCCGGCCAGGGTCAAGCCCGGGCGGCCATCCACATCCGTCCACAGCGCCCGTCCACAGGCCAAGCGGCTGGCACGGGAAGCCATTCGAGAGATCGTCCACAGGCGAGCCCACAGCGTGACCTGGGCGAAGCCGGCCGCCCAGGGCGGTGGGAGAAAAGCGGAAGCCATCGGCGGGCCGATGTCCTAAGAAGGCCGGCAAGGCGTCCGATCCGCCGGCTTTCCGCCGGGCGCGGACAGCCGGAATCCACGACCTCGAGACCGAACCGCCGCCATGCTTCGCCCGCTTCTCGCCGCCCTGTTCCTCCTGTCCATCGCCGCGCAGGCGCGGGCCGACGAGTGCGACGCGCTCGCCGCCCGCATCGCCCAGGCGACGGGGGCGAAGAAGGCCGGCCGCCGGGTCGGGCCGAGCATGGACGTGAGGGCGGCGAGCGGGGTGAAGCTCGATCTCACCTGCCGCGCGCAGCCGATCGTGCAGGCGTCCTCCAGCGATCCCTCGCCCTCCGCGGAGTATTTTCGCGAGCTGACGATCGCGGCCGAACTCGTGGTCGGCGAGCCGGCCTCGGTGGTGCAGCCGATCCTGGCGCGGGCCTACCGGACGGCGCTCAGCGAGGGGCGCAAGTCCTTCATCCAGCAGAACGGCTGGTCGGCGAGCTGCTACACCGACAGCGCGGGGTCGCTGCGCACCCTCTGCTCGGTCGGGCGCATCCCGACGGAGTGACGCTGACAGGCGCGGCGGCGTGAGACCGCTCGGCGCCCGATCACGACCCTTCCCGCTTGAACCAAGCGCGCGCCCGCGCCAATGCGGAGGGCAAGGATCCGTCGCAAGGATCCATCGAAGGACATTTGGTGAGGAAACCCGCGATGGCCGAACCGACCGTCAACCACCTGTTCGGCCTCGTGCGCGCCCACTGCCCGGCCGAGCCGGACGCCAAGGTCTTCATCGAGACGTCGGAGGGCGCGCGCTACAGCTATGCCGACCTGCTGGCCCGCTCCGGCGCCTATGCCGGCGCGCTCCGGGCCCTCGGGGTGAAGCCCGGCGACCGGGTCGCGGTGCAGGTCGAGAAGAGCGCCGAGGTGATCTTCCTCTATCTCGGCGCGGCGCGGGCGGGCGCGGTCTTCCTGCCGCTCAACACCGCCTATACCGGCCCCGAGATCGCCTATTTCCTCGGCGACGCGGAGCCCGCCCTGTTCGTGTGCGACCCCGCCCGTGAGGCCGACCTGTCGGCGGTGGCCCGGGCGGCCGGCGTGCCGCAGCTGCGCACCCTCGACGCCGCCGGCCGCGGCAGCATGGCCGAGGCCGCCGACGCGGCGAGCCCCGATTTCGCCGACGTGCCCCGCGGGCCGGACGACCTCGCGGCGATCCTCTACACCTCGGGCACGACCGGGCGCTCCAAGGGCGCCATGCTGAGTCACGACAACCTCGTCTCCAACGCGCTCACGCTGGCGCAGTACTGGCATTTCACCGAGCGGGACGTGCTGATCCACGCCCTGCCGGTGTTCCACACCCACGGGCTGTTCGTGGCCACCAACATCGTGCTCGCCACCGGCGGCACGATGCTGTTTCTCCCCCGACTGGATGCGAAAAAGATCCTGGAGCTGATGCCGCGGGCCACCGCCATGATGGGGGTGCCGACCTTCTACACCCGCCTCCTGAAGGAGCCGGGCCTGACCCGCGAGGCGGCTTCGCATATGCGCCTGTTCGTGTCGGGCTCCGCGCCGCTGCTCGCCGAGACGCACCGGGAATGGGAGCAGCGCACCGGCCACGCCATCCTCGAACGCTACGGCATGACCGAGACCAACATGAACACCTCGAACCCCTACGAGGGGCCGCGGCGGGCCGGCACGGTCGGCTTTCCGCTGCCGGGGGTGACCCTGCGCGTGGTCGAGCCCGAGACCGGCGCGCCCCTCGGTCCCGAGGAGGTCGGGATGATCGAGGTCAAGGGGCCCAACGTGTTCCTGGGCTACTGGCGCATGCCGGAGAAGACCGCCGCCGAGCTGAAGGTGGACGGGTTCTTCATCACCGGCGATCTCGGGAAGATCGACCGCGACGGCTACGTCCACATCGTCGGCCGCGGCAAGGATCTCATCATCACCGGCGGCTACAACGTCTACCCGAAGGAGATCGAGAGCGAGATCGACGCGCTGCCCGGGGTCGTCGAATCCGCGGTGATCGGCATCGCCCATCCCGATTTCGGCGAGGGCGTGACGGCGGTGGTGGTGCCGGGCCCGGGCGCGCCGGACGAGGCGGCGGTCCTTGCGGCCCTCGAAGGGCGACTCGCCAAGTACAAGTGCCCCAAGCGCGTCCTGTTCGCGCCGGACTTGCCGCGCAACGCCATGGGCAAGGTGCAGAAGAATCTTCTGCGCGAGAAACACGCCGACCTCTACCGGGGCTGACGACCTCTTTGCGGACGGCCCGGTCGATGGCGCCCCGCCTTCCAGCGTGGCCGTATCCGATGAATACGCATGACCCGCAGCGCCCATCGCATCGGGTGCTGGCGCTCTCAAGCCTGTGATGCGATGCTTCGCGACGCAGGTGATAAGAGCGGGCCACATGGTTCCGGGGGTGAGCCGTCCCGGCGGCACGCGCCGCCGGCCGCCCGCGGTGTGTGTCGTGACTGAACCGCGGAGTTTCGTTCGAACGTGACCAGCAGTGCCGAGCAGGACCGGATCGATGCCGAACTGGTCCGCGTCTCCGACAGCTCCGATCCGTTCGCCGCTGCCGTCAAGGCGACGCGAATGCCGATGCTCATCACGGACCCGCACCGGCCCGACAACCCGATCATCTTCGCCAACGAGGCCTTCATCAAGCTCACCGGCTACGGCCGCGAGGAGGTTTTGGGGCGCAACTGCCGCTTCCTGCAGGGGACGGAGACGGATCCGCGGGACGTGGCGCGCATCCGCGACGCCATCGAGCGGCGGGTCCCGGTCGAGCTCGAATTGCTCAATCACAAGAAGAACGGCGAGGTGTTCTGGAACCGCCTCCTGATCTCGCCGGTCTTCGACGACGAGGGGCAGCTCACCTACTTCTTCGCCTCGCAGTTCGACGTGACGCTGGAGCGCGACCGGATGGTGCGGCTCCAGCGCGACCGCGACGCGCTGGAGCAGGAGGTCGAGCGCCGCAACGACGACCTCACCCGCAGCGAGCACCGCCTCGAATTCATGCTGGCCGCCGGCCGGCTCGGCGCCTGGAGCCTCGACCTCGCCGAGCGCCGGCTCGTCGCCTCCGACCTGTGCAAGCTGAATTTCGGCCGCCCGCTCGGCGAGCCCTTCACCTACGACGACCTCGTCGAGGCGGTGGTGCCGGACGATCGCGAGCGGATGCAGGCGGCGATGAAGGCGGCCATCGATCGCCGCAGCGATTACGACGTGGAGCACCGGGTCTCGGCGCCCGACGGCGAGATCCGCTGGGTGCAGCTGCGCGGCCGTGCCTCTTACCGGGCGGACGGGGCGCCGCTCTCCATGGCCGGCATCTCGCTCGACGTGACCGAGCGCAAGCGGGCCGACGAGCAGCGCGCCCTGCTCGCCGCCGAGATGAAGCACCGGGTGAAGAACTCCATCGCCACGGTCCAGTCGATCGCGCACCAGACCCTGCGCAACGCCGCCTCCCTCGACGACGCCCGCAGGACGCTGGACGCGCGCCTCAACTCGCTCGCCACCGCCCACGACATCCTGACCTCGGAAACCACCGCCGGCGTCACCCTCGCCGAGGCGGTGGAGAGCGCGCTGCAGCCGTTCCGGGTCAGTCCGCGCAACCGCATCCGGGTCGGCGGCCCGGAGGTGCGCCTCACCTCCCGCCTGACGCTCGCCGTGGTGATGGCGCTGCACGAACTCGCCACCAACGCGGTGAAGTATGGCGGCCTCTCGAACGAGTCCGGCCGGGTGATCCTCAACTGGGACATCGAGGGGACGGCGCCCAAGCGCCTGCTGATGCGCTGGGAGGAACTCGACGGCCCGCCGGTGGAGAAGCCGTCGCGGGTCGGCTTCGGCACGCGCATGATCGAGCGGGTGCTGGCCGCCGAGTTCGGCGGCGAGGCCCGGATCGACTACCGCAGCCGCGGCCTCGTCCTCACCGTCGAGGCGCCGCTGCCGGAGCGCGAGGGCGGCTGACGCCCGGTCGAGGTCTCCTCGTCGCGACTTCGTCGATCGGCGGCGGATTGCCATGGAACGGCCAAGCCTGGTCCGGGGTTGAACCGCGTCACACCCAAGGCGTCTGCGCCCGACCCCGCGGAACCATGCCGTCCTTTCCCCCGACCTCGCCCCGTCCGCCCGCGGAGGGCACGGCCCCCGTGCTCTGGACCCTGATGATGGGCGCGGCGCTGATCGCGCTCGCCGCCGCGCCCCGGCGCCGGCCCGACGACGCGCCGCCGGAGCCGCCCGAAGCCAAGGAATCCAACGGGGGCGCCCATTCCCACGAGGGCCGCTCCGCCCGATGGGTGGCGGCGACGCAGGCCGATCGCGGGCGCGCCGCCGACCATCCCGGCGAGATCCCGTCCCCCGGCTGGTGGGACATCGCCACGCGGGTCTACCTCGAGTTCAACAAGGACCGGGTGCTCTCGGTGGCGGCGGGCGTCACCTTCTACACCCTGCTCTCGCTGTTCCCGGCGATCGCCGCGCTCGTCACCTGCTACGGGCTCGTGGCCGACGTGAACACGATCAACGAACACCTCTCCGCGCTTCACGGCGTGCTGCCGGAGAGCGCCATCGACATCATCGGCGAGCAGGTGAAGCGCATCGCCGCCAAGGGCGGCGGCGCCCTGGGCTTCACCTTCTTCACCAGCCTGACGCTGTCGCTGTGGAGCGCCAACGCCGCCATGAAGGCGATGTTCGATGCGCTCAACGTCGTCTACGAGGAGGAGGAGAAGCGCAACTTCTTCTGGCTCAACGTCCGCTCCCTGACCTTCACCGCGGGCGCGCTGCTGTTCATCATCCTGGCGCTGACGGCGATCGTCGTGCTGCCGGTGGTGTTCAACTTCCTCGGCCTCGGCGACGGCGCCCGCCTCATCGCCATGGCGCGCTGGCCGGCTTTGCTCCTCGTCCTGCTCGGCGGGCTCGCCGTGCTCTACCGCTACGGCCCGAGCCGGGAGCGGGCGCGCTGGCGCTGGGTCGGCGCGGGCAGCGTGGTGGCCGGCCTGCTCTGGCTCGCCGCCTCGATCCTGTTCTCGTGGTACGTCGCCAATTTCGGCAATTACAACGAGACCTACGGTTCGCTCGGCGCCGTGATCGGCTTCATGACCTGGATCTGGATCTCGGCCACCATCGTGCTGCTCGGCGGCGAGATCAACGCCGAGATCGAGCACCAGACCGCCCGCGACTCGACCACGAGCCCGCAGAAGCCCCTGGGGCAGCGCGGCGCGCGCATGGCCGACACCGTGGGCGCGGCGGCCTGAGGCCTGGACAACCTATCATCGGTTCTTGCGCGACCGGGTCGCACTCGTGACAAGCGGTCCCCGGCACTATCTTGCCGAACGAGAGACGAACCGAGGAACGCGACTATGGCCGGATCCGACGTCATCGGGACAGATCCCGGACTTCGCACCGAAGACGAGTGGCGCGCGACGCTGACGCCGGAGCAGTACCGCGTCCTGCGCGAGCACGGCACCGAGCGGGCCGGAACGAGCGGCCTCAACGCCGAGAAACGCCCCGGCACGTTTGTCTGCGCCGGATGCGGCACGCCGCTGTTCGAGAGCGAGACCAAGTACGAGTCGGGCAGCGGCTGGCCGAGCTTCTTCGCGCCGATGGAAGGAGCGGTCGAGACGCAGGTCGACCGCAGCCACTGGATGACCCGCACCGAGGTCCATTGCGCCCGCTGCAAGGGCCATCTCGGCCATGTCTTCGAGGACGGGCCGGCCCCGACGGGGCTGCGCTACTGCATGAACGGCGTC
>NZ_BPRD01000156.1 GCF_022179745.1 Methylorubrum podarium | reverse complement strand
CTGTCGGCGGCGATGCGGCGCGCCGCCTCCTCGCCATAGGCCTTCCGCCAGCGCCGGGCGAGCCAGTCCGGCGTGTTGTGCGCGAGCGGGTCGATCTCTTCCGCCCGAATCGTGTCGCGCTCGCGGGCGATCCGGCGCAGCACCGCGTTGACCAGCGGCGCGAGATGCTGGATCTGCGGATCCGCCTTGGCGAGGCGCACCGAGAGATCGACGGCGGCATGATCGGCCACCGCGAGGTCGAGGATCTGCGCGGCGCCGGTCACCAGCAGGGCGAGGAGGTGCGGCCGGTCTTCCGGGAGGCCGTCGCGCAGCCGGGACGCCAGCGCTGCTCTGATGAAGCCGAGGCGGCGGAAGCTCGCCGTGGCGATCGCCCGGGCGAGCGCGGCCTCGCCGGGTTCCAGCCGCGCCCCGCGCCCGGCCTGCGCCAGGGCATCCTCCAGCGCCAGGCCACGGGCCGGTCCGAGGAGGGTCGCGACCGCTTCGCGGGCGACGTGGCGCGCCGCGAGCCCCGGGACCGACGGGTCGAAGGAGGGCGGCGTGCGGCTTTTGGGGGGCGATGCCACGCGTGAAAGGCCGTTCTCAGCAAAAGGGGTCGGCGGGGTCTCGCCCCGGAGCCGACGCAGTCACATCTGTCGGCAAAGGATGCAAGACGTGAAGCAAGTGATGAAGGAGATCGGCATGGCGGAAGCGGATGCCAAGGAGGACGGCAAGCAGCCGGACGCGGCGCCGCGCACCCTGTCCCCGGCGGCGCAGCGGGCGCTGGCGGAGGCGGCCGAGCGCCGCGCGGCCATTGATGCCCGCGCCGCCAAGATTGCCGCGCGGCCCGAGACCCTCGGGCGCGGCGGCCTGGAACCCGTCCGCTACGCGGATTGGGAGGTGAAGGGTCTCGCCAGCGATTTTTGACGACGATCACGGTTTCGATCCGTGCCGGGAGTGCGCTTCGGACCGCCGGATGTTCGGAGCGCCGCCTCCGCCCGGTACCCTCTCCGTCACATCGGATGGTTGTGCCCGGCGGGTGGTGTGTCCGGCCGGACACGGATCTCCGGAATCGTCCGCAGAAATTCTTTCACATCAGTCTGTTAGCGCGCCCATGGCGTGCCTTGACTTCGTTCCGGTCCTCACCTTGATGAGGAGCGACTGCAAAGCCTGGTTGCGTCCTCCGCGCGCTCCTCTGCCGTCGACCGGACGAAAGAACTCACGACGATGCCCCAGACGATCACACCCGGCTCGCAATCGACGACCTACCAGATCACGAATCCCGACAGCTACACGCTCGACGAAGGCGCGACCCGGACCCAGACGGGCACGACCGCGGTGCAGGCGACCGTCACGTCTGGCCTGACGACGATCGCCGTCGACGGGACCCTCAGAAACGACACCTCCGGCCAGCGCGCCCTTCGCGCCGCCCTGGCCAACGGCCAGATTTCGGTCGGCGCCAATGGCGAGATCCGCGCCCTCGATGCGGATGCGATCCAGGCACAAGCCTTCTCCGGCGCCAATGCCGGCATCACGAGCGCGTTCAACCTGACGAATCTCGGCCGGATCCTCTCCGACACGTCGATCACCGCGATCACTCCGAGCGGTGCGGCCCCTCCGGGCGCCGCCTACGCCCTCAATTTCAACGCCACGGTCGGCGCTCCGAACGCGGGAAGCGGCGACGTCACCAGCGGCGGGACCATCACCAACGGATCGACGGCGAACACCGCGGCCCTGATCCAGAGCAATAGCGGCGACGCGATCCGCCTCGGTGCGCATCAGACGCTCCTCAATTACGGGATCATCCGCGGTGCCGGCCCGGTCAACGACTCGTCCTCTAACAACAGTTTCAGCAACACCTCGACGGCGACGCGCTACGACATTTCGCGGGGCGTGCGCATCAACGCAGCCTCGGCCACGAACGACACGATCGACAATCGCGGCCTGATCGAAGGCTCGCAGCACGGGATCGATGTCGGCAACGTCAACGCGACCAACATCCAGGTCTTCAATCGCGCCGGAGCCACGATTCTCGGCCGCAACGGATCGGGTGTCGGCGCCGACACGGTCGGCGCATCGGCCGGCACCGTCGTCGTCAACAACGGCGGCACGATCCTGGGCGAATACGCGCCCAACTTCGACCGGGCCGGGCTGCGGACGATCGACGGTGACGGCGACGGCGTCGATGTGGACGGCGGCGCGACCGTCACCAACGACGCTGGCGGGACCATCGCGGGCGCGGGCGCGGGCGGAGTTCTGAACGGGCAGGGCGCCGGCGGCTTCGACAGCAACGGCCGCGCCAACCGGAGCGAGGGCCTGTCGCTCGGCGGCGGCACGGTGACGAACGACGGCACCATCAGCGGTGCCGATTCCGCCATCGTCGTCAACAACGACTCGAACGGCGACGGCAGCCGCAGCGGCGTGCTGGCCACCGCGATCACCAACGGTGCGACCGGCCAGATCATCGGGCAGAACGGCTACGCGATTCGCCTGGAGAACAAGGCCGGCGACGCGCGGATCGACAACGACACCATCGTCAATGCCGGCAGCATCGTCGGCAACGGCACGATCCCGACCGGAACGGTGCTGCTCCAGAACGGCACCGCGGATGCCGGCACCGTCGGGACGCTCGATGGCGTGACCTATACCGCCGCAGATGCGGGCTCGGCGCGGTTCCTCCGCGGTGACGGCTCGGCGATCCAGACCGGCGAGGGCAGCGACAGCCTCTCGAACTACGGCACGATCACCGGAAACACGGGCCGGGCGCTCAACCTCGAGGGCGGCGACGACACCTTGAACCTTTATACCGGCGCGACCGTCACCGGCCGCATCGACGGGGGCGCCGGTTCGGACCGGATCAACCTGCGCCTCGATGACCGGACCGGCCGCGACGTGCATCTCGGCAGCAACAGCGGCGCGACGACGGGCAGCCTCGCCAACGTCGTCAACGTCGAAACGCTGTCGGTCGAGAGCGGCGCGTGGACGATCCAGGACGGGCAGAGCTACGGCTCCGGGATCACCATCGGCAACGGGGCGGCGCTGACGGTCGGCGCGGCGGGCTCGCTGTCCGGAGCGGTCGCCAACACCGGCACGCTGACCTTCGCGGCGAGCGGTGATCTCATCGCGGCGAACGCGATTTCCGGCACCGGATCCGTCGAGCAGGCGGGAAGTGGGACGCTGACGCTCACCGGCGACAACACCTATTCCGGCGGAACCGTGATCCGGTCCGGCACGCTCGCAGTCACGGATGCCGATTCTGCAGGTTCGGGCATCATCAATTTCATTGGCCGACCGGGCGGCGGGTCTGCCCGTCTTGAGCTTGGGATCAACGCTCAGGTCAACAACGCCACATTCGGCAACCTGCTCGTCAATCTCGGCCCCGGCGCCGAAATCGGCTTAGCCGGATTGAGCGGCGCCTCGGCGGATTACGATGAGGGGGCGGGCCTTCTCACGGTAACCGGCACCCGAACCGGCAATTCGACGCAAGTCGTTCAGAACTTCCGGCTGATATCGGCGAACCTGACCACTGTCGGGGTGCAGGACGACGGCAATGGCGGCACCGTGATCCTCCTCTGCTTCACGACCGGCACGCGGATCCGTACGGACCGCGGCGAGATCGCCGTCGAGGATCTGAGGGTCGGCGATCGGGCCGTCACCGTATCGGGGGCTCTGAGGCCGATCACTTGGATTGGCCGCCGGGAGATCGTGGCGGAAGCAGGTTCGCTCCCCTTCCATCAGCAGCCGGTTCGGATTCGCGCGGGCGCCTTCGGCCGGGGCCTGCCGGCCCGCGACCTCAGCCTCTCGCCCGGCCACCCGGTGCTGGTCGGCGCGGAGGCCGACGGCGAGGGCGGCGTGCTTGTCCCGGTGATGTGCCTGATCAACGGCACGACGATCACCCGCGAGCCGCGCGCCGGCGTCACCTACTGGCACGTCGAACTCGACGCGCACGACATCCTGCTGGCCGAGGGCCTGCCGGCGGAGAGCTACATCGACGGCGGCGACCGCGCCTTCTTCATCGAGGCGTCGGACCACGCCCTGCACGACCCGGACTTCGTGCCGGCGGGCTGGGGCGGCCGCTGCCGGCCGGTTGCCGTGGAGGGCGCGATCGTCGAGGCCGAGCGGATGCGGCTCGGTGCGGTGTTCGCCGAAGAGCTTGCCGGCCACGGCGCCTGGACGGGAACGGCCGACGGCCTCTGGCTTTCAGCGTGATGTTGCTGCGGGTACGGCCGTCGCAGCCGTACCCGTTCCTCGGCTGCCCTCCCTTGGAGGCGGCGCTTCGGAGTTCGGATTTTCGATGCCGCAGGGAGCGCCCCGCGGTCCGGGACGGTCAACCGAACTGCTCGCGCAGGATGCGCTCTTCGAGGCTGTGGCCGGGGTCGTGCAGCAGCACGAGGTTGGTGGCGTGATCGAGCCACGTCTCCACCGTGCAGACGCGGCGGAACTCGGTGTGGTCGGCCACCGCCGCCACGGGGCGGTGCTCGGCGTCGATCACGTCGATGCGGATGCGGGCATAGTTCGGCAGCAGCGCACCGCGCCAGCGCCGGGGCCGGAAGGCCGAGATCGGCGTCAGCGCCAGGAGATGCGCGTTGAGCGGCAGGATCGGCCCGCCGACGGAGAGGTTGTAGGCGGTCGATCCGGCGGGCGTCGCCGCGAGGATGCCGTCGGCGATCAGTTCCGGCAGGCGCACATGGTCGTCCACCGAGACCCGCAGCTTGGCGGTCTGGTGGGTCTGGCGCAGCATGTAGACCTCGTTGATCGCCCGCGCCGTGTGGCTGCGCCCTTCCGTATCGGTGGCGATCATCGTCATCGGGTGGATCGTCGAGCGCTTGGTCGCCTCCAGGCGGTCGAGCAGCCCGTCCTCGCGGAACTCGTTCATCAGGAAGCCGACCGTGCCGCGATTCATGCCGTAGATCGGCTTGGGCGCGTTCATGAAGCGGTGCAGCACCTGGAGCATCAGGCCGTCGCCGCCGAGCGCCACGACGACGTCCGCCTCCTCGGGCGGGACGTGGTCGTAGCGGCGCATCAGAAGGTCCGCCGCCTCCCGCGCCTCGGGCGTGGGGCTCGCCACGAAGGCGATCCGTGAAAAGCGACGCGGCATCCGTGCTGTCAGCCCTGTTGACGGGAAGAGGCCGAGCCGGTCTCACTCGGGGCACGCGCCGGGCACCCGAGATCGGGTCCTGGCCTGCCAGGGGAGAGCCATAGCATGGAGCGCCCGCTCCTCGTCTACACGACCTTTCCCGATGCCGCGACCGCGCTCGACGTCGGCGAGGCCCTGGTGCGCGCGCGCCTCGCGGCCTGCGTCAACGTGATTCCGGGGATGCAGTCGGTCTACGCCTGGAAGGGGGCGGTGGAGCGCGGCACGGAAGTCGTCGCGATCCTCAAGAGCCGCGAAAGCTTGGCCGATGCCCTCGCGGCCGAGCTGAAGCGGCGCCATCCCTACGAGACGCCGATCATCCTGCACCTGCCGGTCTCGGACGCCGACCCGGACACCGCCGCCTGGATTCGGGCGGAGACCGGTCCCGTCTGACGAGGGCGACATGGGAAGGGCGCGGCCTCCTCGCCGGAGCCGCGCCCTCGCGTCGTCGTTTGGGCGCTTCAGGCGCCGACGAGCGGTGACAGACCGCGCTGCTGGCGAGCGATGCTCGCCTCGTAGCGCTCGGCCTGCAGCCTCGTCAGGCCCGAAACGAGGGCCAGTGACCCGCGATAGACGGTGTAGGTGCCGTCCTGGGTCGGTTTCACGCGGATGAGCTCAGACATGGGACCGCTCCCTGCCAGGGGTCGAACATCGGACGCGTTACGATGGAGCCACGTTAATCAGCCGTTCATGTCTTGCAAGCCGGTTTGAGCGGGGCTTCACGAACTATTTTCGCTGCGGCGCAAGAAGAGCCGGCTCGTTTTGCGGCGCGGTCGGCACTCTCCAAGAAGAGTTCGGCTCACCGTCGCGCAAGTCACGCCTCGACATGCTCGGCATGCCGCCGCCTTGGCCTCGCGCATGGTGCCCCCGGGGACGTCGAGGGCGTCGCCTCTCAACGAACATGTGATCGGCTTCGCGCGCCTCGGCCGGCGCGTGCCAGGGCAGCCTGCCGCGACGCAAATCTTGCATCAACACTTTCCCGTTAGCATCGATCGCCAGACGCCCTCTTCCATGGCCCCTATGCCGAGCCCGCATCCACCGGTCGCCGATCTTCCGTCAGACCTGACGTTGGGGGATGCCTCAGCGGAGGACGAGGCGTCTGTCGTCGCGCGGCGGGAGGAGCGGACCTCCACCAACTGGATCGCGCTGATCCGGCTGTTCGACGGCACCGAAATTCCCTGCAACGTCAAGGATATCTCGAAATCCGGCGCCAAGCTCGGCGTGCCCGAGGCCTACGTGCTCCCGTCCTCGTTCATGCTCCGGATCCTGGGGCGGGACTTCGTGCTGCGGGTCAATCTGGCGTGGCGGAGGGGCAATTACGCCGGCGTCCGCATCGAACGCATCGCCAAGCTGCTGGTCGTCGAGGAGAAGAAGTCGGCCGTCAAAGAGCAGACCCCGAATTACAGTTCGATCGGCAAGCGCCGCAGCCGCAGCTTTTCCGACTGAGCGATCACGCCTCCGGTTCCGGTCCCCCGCCGCCGCCCGCGCCG
>NZ_BPRD01000155.1 GCF_022179745.1 Methylorubrum podarium | reverse complement strand
GGCGGTGCGGTGCCTTCTGCACTACCCCCACCCCGAACCCCTCCCGCACGGCGGGGCGAGGGGAGCCTTGCGACATCGCTCGGGCGGAACGATCACCGCGGCGAGACCGCCGCGGCTCGGCATGGCATCGAAACAGAATCAGCCGCCCTTGTGGGCCTTCTCGCGCTCGATGCCTTCGAGGATGAGCCGCTGGGCCTCCGCCTTGTCGCCCCAGCGCACGACCTTCACCCACTTGCCGGGTTCGAGGTCCTTGTAGTGCTCGAAGAAGTGCTGGATCTGGCTGACGGTGATCTCGGGCAGATCGGTGTAGTTCTCGATCCGGTTGTAGCGCTGGGTCAGCTTGCGCGAGGGCACGGCGATGATCTTCTCGTCCTCGCCGCCGTCATCCTCCATCACCAGCACGCCGACCGGGCGCACGGAGATGATCGCGCCCGGGATGATGGCGCGGGTGTTGGCCACCAGCACGTCGCAGGGGTCGCCGTCGCCGGAACGGGTATGGGGGATGAAGCCGTAATTCCCCGGATAGAACATTGGCGTGTAGAGGAACCGGTCGACGACGAGGGTGCCGGCATCCTTGTCCATCTCGTACTTGATCGGCTCGCCGCCGAGCGGAACCTCGACGATGACGTTGACGTCCTCCGGCGGGTTCTTGCCGATCGAGATGGCGTTGATGTCCATGGGCCTGAGCTCTCTGAAGGTCCGGCCGTCGGACGCATCGCTTCGTCCGGCGGGTGCATCGTGCGGGCCGGCTCACGATGCCGCACCCATCGAGCGATGTCTTAGATTGTGCCGACGGGAATTGAAATCGTTCCTCCGGCCAAGTTGCCTCCGGGCCGCCATCCCGTGGCGGAAAACGCTGTTTTGCACCGCACGATTTGGCTCGGCCCCGCGCTGGATCCCTGATCAGGCGAACAGGTAGGCGACCTTCGGCAGGCAGATGCCGGAGACGCGCTCGATCGATTCCGGTCCGGCCACGCCGCCGAGGGACTGGTAGAAGCCGCAGGCGCGGGGATTATCGGCCAGCGCCCAGACGCCGATGCGGGTGAGGCCGCGGTCGATCAGGTCGTTGCGCACGGCCCGGAACAGGCGGGTGCCGAGCCCGAGGCCCTGGAACTCCGGGGCGATGTAGAGTTCGTCGATCTCGCCGTCGGCCCGCAGGGTGCGGTCCCGCGCCCGGCCGTAGGCGGCGTAGCCCGCGACCTGCTCGCCGAAGGCGATGACGGCCATGCCCCGTCCCCCCCCGATCATGGCGCGCCACGTCTCCGGTCCGCGGCGGGCCAGGAAGCGCTCCAGGGCGACCCCCGGGATGATCCCCTGATAGGCCTCGCGCCACGCGGCATCGAACACCGCCGAGAGGCCGGCGGCGTCCGCGGCGCGGGCGCGGCGCAGGCTCACCGTGTTCGTTGTCATCGCGGGCTCCGATCGTAAGCGGGCACCGCATGATGCTGGCAAAGGGACCGGTTCGGCAACGGCCGGAAACGGCATCCGTATGGTCGAAGCGATGCCGTATCGGCAGGGCCGCGCGGCGCCGGGGCGGCGCGCGAAATCCGCGTCGCGAGGCCGCCGATCGGATTTCGCCCGAAACGGTGCGCGTTGTCGCCCGAATCGCGGGCTGTTAGAGGAACGCTCCGACAGGCCGCGCGCAGCAATCCGTGTTCAATCGCTTCCTTCCCCCCGAGACGCGCTACGCGCGGCGCATGGCTCGCATCGCGAAGTTCGAGCGGCCGATCGACGGCTCCGTCTCCCGGGCGAAAGCCTGGGCGAACATGCTGCTCGTCGATCACGGGATCTTCCGCCTCGCCTATCTCAACCGGCACCGGATCGGCACCGGGCTGGTCTGGCGCTCGGCCCAGCCGACCCCGCACCAGCTCGCATGGTTCAAGCGCCAGGGCGTGCGCACGATCGTGTCGCTGCGCGGCGGGCGCGAGCACGGCTCCTGGCCCCTGCAGCGCGAGGCCTGCGAGCGGCAGGGGCTGACGCTCGTCGAGTTCGTGCTGCGCTCCCGCGAGGCACCCTCCCGCGAGACCCTGCTCGCGGCCCGCGACTTCTTCGCCGGCCTCGACTATCCGGCGGTGATGCATTGCAAGTCCGGGGCGGACCGGGCGGGGCTCGCCGCCACCCTGTTCCTGATCCTGCACGAGGGCCGGCCGGTGCGCGAGGCCCTGCGCCAGCTCTCGCCGCGCTACGGCCATTTCCGCTTCGCCAAGACCGGGATCCTGGACGCCTTCTTCGCGACCTATCTCCGCGAGGGCGAGGCGCGCGGCCAGAGCTTCCTGGACTGGGTCGAGCACAGCTACGACCCGCAGGAGGTGACGCGGAACTTCCGCGCCGGCTTCTGGTCCGACATCGTCGTCGACCGGCTGCTGCGGCGCGAGTAGGCGCGCCGCCTTGGCCCTCAGGCTTCCCCGGCTGATCCGGGCCGTCCCGCGACCGTGGATCGCCCGGCGTGAACCCGAAGAGAGCGGCCTCCACGGTCCTCGGATCGCGGTGATCGGCAATTGCCAGGCGAAGGGCGTGGCGGAGGCTTTGCGCATCCTCCTGCCGGGCGCGCGGGTGCGGCTGATCCCGATGAGCACCCTGGGCCGGCGCGCGGGCGGCCTCGACGCCTTCGCGGCCACGCTCGGGGACTGCGACCACGTCTTCTGCCAGCCCTTCCCGGCGGGGTTCTTCCCCGAGGGCGGCTCGGAGGCTCTGCGCGCGCGGCTGCCGCGGATGCGGCTGTTTCCCGCGATCGTCTTCACCGCCTTCCACCCGGACGCGGTCTATGTCGGCGACCTCGCCTCGGTGGCGCGGGTGAGGCTGGTGCCGTCGCCGCTCGGCACCTACCATTCGGCGATCACCCTGTTCGGCTTCCTCCAGGGCCTCCCGCGGGAACGGATCGTCGGGCTGTTCCGCGAGGAGGTGTTTTCGCGGCTCGGCTATCTCGACGCCTGGGATCTCGCCGCCGCGGACCTGATCGCGTCGAGCCGGGCGATCGGCTTCGACCTCTCGGGCGAGCTGCTGCGCTGGTCGCGGGGCGGCCTGTTCATGCACAACATCAACCATCCGCGCCTCAGCGTCCTCGGCGACGTCGCCGAGCGGCTGCTGCGCGAGGCGGGGCTCGCGCCGCGCTCGGTGGCGGTCGAAGCCTACGCGCCGGACGCTCTGCTGGACGACCCGATCTGGCCGGTCTATCCGCCGGTGGCGACCCTCTACGGCGTGGCCGGCTCCACGGTCTTCAAGCGTCGGCAGCGCCGGGGTGCGGCGCCCGAGACGCTGAGCCTCGACGCCTTCGTCGCGGAGAGCCTCGCGATCTATCGCGATCAGCCGTGGGAGAGCCTGACCTGCCACCGGGTCGAGCATTGGCGCAGCCTGCCGGACGTCCGGGCGCTGTTCGAGAGCTGAGCCGTCATCCGGTCGATCACTTCGGGTCGGGTCTCACTCCGTCATTGCGAGGCGAAGCCGTGGCAATCCAGGGCGCGACTTTTCCGGAGGGGTCGCGCCCTGGATCGCTTCGGCTCCGCCTCGCGATGACGGAGAAGGCACCGAAGCGATCAGCCGGAAACCGTCCGCGCCGTCCGTCAGGGGTTTCCAAAGGGCAAGCCCTTTGGCGGGTCTCAGGGCAGAGCCCTGAACCTCATTACCCCTCTGCCTCGTCCTTCCCGCCACGCTCGGCGAGGCGCGCCAGCGTCGTCATTTCGCGGAACCACGTCCGCACGGGCTTGGCCGGCGTGCCGCCCCAGCGCGAGCCCGGCGGCACGTCGCGGTTGACGTTGGAGGAGCCGGCGATCTGCGAGCCCATGCCGATGCGCAGATGGCCGACGACGCCGACCTGGCCGCCGAGCACCACGTAATCCTCCAGCGTGGTCGAGCCGGAGATGCCGACACCGGAGACGATCACGCAGTGGCGGCCGATCACCACGTTGTGGGCGATCTGGACGAGGTTATCGATCTTGGTGCCCTCGCCGATCACCGTGTCGCGCGAGGCGCCGCGGTCGATGGTGGTATTGGCGCCGATCTCGACATCGTCCTGGATGATGACGCGGCCGACCTGCGGCACCTTGAGGTGGCCGCCCGGGCCCATGGCGAAGCCGAACCCGTCCTGGCCGATGCGGGCGCCGGGATGGACGATGACGCGGTTGCCGACCAGCGCGTGGGTCAGGGTCGCCCCGGCGCCGACGGAGCAGTCGCGGCCGACCCGCACGTTGGGGCCGATCACGGCGTTGGGGCCGAGCACCGTGCCGGAGCCGATCTCGGCACCGGGGCCGACGACGGCGCCGGGATCGATCCGCACCCCGTCCTCGAGCCGCGCCTGCGGGTGGACATGGGCGCCGGGGGAGACCCCGCTTGCGGCGAACAGCGAGCCCGGCCGCATCGCCTCCTCGTAGAGCCGGGCCAGCAGTCCGGCATAGGCGCGGTAGGGATCGCGGGTGACGAGGGCGATCGTGCCGGACGGGACGCGCGGGGCGAAGCGCGGCGAGACGAGGCAGGCCAGCGCCCGCGTTCCGGTCAGCGCCTCGCCGTAGCGGGCGTTGTCCATGTAGGCGAGCTCGGTCGGCCCCGCGGTTTCGAGGGGGGCGGCTCCGGTCACCGCCCGCGCCGGGTCGGCGCCCTCCGGGAGCGGCACGCCGCAGGCCTCGGCGGCCGCGCCGAGGGTCAGGCCGCCTCTCGGCGCGATGAAGACGGGATCTGACATGAGGTTCGCTGGTGCCGGCAGGGGAGGGGTCCGACCGCCGCTATAGCGTTCTTCGCCGGAAGGAGCACCCGCCCGGGGCGGAACGCGGGGGCAGGGCAACGCAAAAGAGCCGTGCCCGACCGTGAGACGGTCGGGCACGGCTCTCTCAAGCGAGCCTGTCGGGGATCAGAAGCGCGAGCCGCCGGAGAAGCGGAACGCCTGGGTCTGGTCCTTGCCGACCTTGCCCAGAGCCGTCTGGACACCCTCGTCCTTGGACAGCGCGTAGGCGTAGTCGAAGCGGATCGGGCCGAGCGGCGAGTTCCACAGGATCGAGGCACCGACCGAGGAACGGATCGTCGGCTTGTCGCGGACGTTCACGCACTCGGGTTCGACCTTGATCGCGTTGGCGCCGAAGTTCGTGTAGTTGCAGCCCGATCCCGGCGCGAAGCCGTTGATGAAGTTGTCGCCGTTCACGTCGAAGTTGCGGCGGCCATCGTAGCCGAACAGCGTACCGGCGTCGGCGAAGACCGCGCCCTTCAGGCCGAGATCCCGCGGCAGGCCCCAGATCGGGAACTGAACTTCGAGCGTGGCGCCGAAGTAGGTGGTGCCGCCGATGGCGTTGGAGCGGGCGTCGGCGATGCCGACGTCGCGCGGGCCGAGGCCGTTGGGAGCGAAGCCGCGGACCAGCGACGGGCCGAGGAAGAACTGGTCGGTGATGCGCAGCGGCTGGTTGTCCAGCGCCGAGATGTGACCGCCCTGGAGTCGCACGAAGCCGACCACGTCCTCCCAGATCTCCTTGTAGTAGCGGGCGTCGCCCGTCACGCGGAAGAACTTGGAGTCGCCGCCGATGCCGGCGATGTCGGGCTTCAGCTCGCCGTAGAAGCCGTTCGTGGGCCGCTGCAGGTTGTCGAGGGTCGAGTAGGCGAGCGTCACGCCCGCCAGCGAGGTCAGCACGCTGCCCTGCTGGCCCTTGAGGGCGATCGAGGCCTCGCCGTCGAAGGCGCAGTTCGGGTAGGCCGGCAGGCCGCCCACGTCACGCCCGCTCGACGGATCGATCGTGCCGGCGGGGTTGAGGGCGGTGTAGCCGGGGATCGCCACCGAGCAGTCGTTGTAGGGCCGCTTGATGGTGTTCGGGACGCGCAGCTCGGTGTTGTAGACCGAGTAGCGGAAGGTGACGCCGAATTCCTCGGTGATCGGCAGGCCGAGGCGGAGCTGGCCGCCGTAGACCGTCGTCTCGTAGCGCGAGTACCGAGTCAGGTCGGAGTACTTGTAGAAGGCGTCGAAGCCGGCGGCCAGGCGATAGCCGAGGAAGTACGGTTCGGTGAACGAGAAGTCGATGCCGCGGGCGTACTGGCCGCCCTGCACCGCGAGGCGCACGTACTGGCCGCGGCCGAGGAAGTTCGACTCGGAGACCGAGACCTCGCCGATGATGCCGTCCTGGGTGGAGTAGCCGCCCGCCACCGAGAACGAACCCGTGGGCTGATCCTCGACGTCGATGTTGACGACCACCCGGTCCGGGGACGAGCCCGGCTCGTTAGAGAAGCGCACCTTCTTGAAGAAGCCCAGGCCGTTCAGGCGGCGCTCGGCGCGGTCGACCAGCACGCGGTTGTAGGCGTCGCCCTCGGTCAGGTCGAGCTCGCGGCGGATGACGTAGTCGCGGGTGCGGGTGTTGCCGCGGATGTTGATGCGCTCGACGTAGACGCGCGGACCGTCCTCGACGACGAAGCCGAGGGCGACCTGATGCGTGGCGCGGTCGCGCTGGCCGGTGGGGCGCACCTGGGCGAAGGGATAGCCCTGGCGGTTGACCTCGTTGGTGACGCCGACGAGCGTCTTCTCGACGTCCTCGGCGTTGTAGACGTCGCCGACCTGGGCGCGGATCTGGCCGTCGAGGGCCTCGCGGTCGATGCCGGCGATGCGCGGGTCAACGGCGACGGCGCCGACGGTGTACTGCTCGCCTTCCTCGACGGTGACGGTGATGACCCAGCCGGTCTCATCGCCGGCCTCGACGTAGCGGGCATCGGCGTTGACGACGCGGAAATCGGCGTAGCCGTTCTTGAGATAGTAGCGGCGGACGATGTCGAGGTCGGACGAGATGCGGTCGGGATCGTAGACGTCGGAGGTCTTGATGAACGAGAGGAAGTTCATCTCGGAGGAGGTCATCAGACCCTTGAGGGTCGATTCCGAGTAGGCGCTGTTGCCGACGAAGTTGATGGCGCGGATGCCGGTCTTGTCGCCCTCGTCGATGGTGAAGACGACGTCGGAGCGGCCGGTGGGCAGGTCGACGAGGCGGTAGCTCACCTTGGCGGTGCCGCGGCCCGAGCGCTTGTAGACGTCGCGGATGCGCTCCACGTCGGCGGCGACCACCGCCGGGCTCAGGGCGCCGCGGTCCTTGGTCTCGACGACGCTCTCGAGCGTGCCCTTCTCGATCTTCTTGTTGCCTTCGAAGAAGACGCGGCCGACCACGTTGTTCTCACGCACGCGCACCACGGTGGTGCCGCCGCGGCCCGAGACCTGCACGTCGGAGAAGAGGCCGGTGGAGAGAAGGTTGCGCCGCGCTTCCTCGGGCGAGCCGGAGGCGGTGCCGGTGACGTAGGAGCGGATCGTGTCGGCATCGACACGGCGGTTGCCTTCGACGACGATCTGCTGCGCCTGTGCGGCCGCGCCGCCGAGGATCACGCTGGCGGCGGTGGCGACCAGAACGATGGCACGCTCCGCCGACTTTCGCCGGCGCTTTCCCGTCATCGACATCATGTAATCGCCCGTCTCTTTTTATCTCAGCACGGGTTCGCACCCGCAGGCAGCCGCCCTTAAGGCTCGCCGCCCTCTGGTCCCAGCCACGCTTGTATCGGGATTCCCCTACGAAGCAAACGCGAGGGTCGTCCGATAGACCGGGATTTTGGGGGGTCGTGGCCTTCGCGCCACTTAACGGCGGAACGCCTTTACGATCGTTCTGAGATTAGCGTGAATAGGGCGTAAATATGGTCGCGAACACGACTTTCCGGCGCCTGTCCCGATCGCGTTAGGCCGGCGTTCACCACGAACGCGAACGGCCCGGCGGGGGCGCCGGGCCGTTGATTCGGAGACGGGAGGGGCCGGGGCGTCAGGTGCCGCGCTGGCTCAGCGAGGCGCCCAGGTTGAGGATGTCGTTCCAGGCCGCGAACAGCATCAGCATCAGCACGAAGGCGAGGCCGATGCGGAAGCCGATCTCCTGCGCCCGCTCGCTCAGGGGGCGGCCGCGCACCGCCTCGAAGGCGTAGAACATCAGGTGCCCGCCATCGAGGAGCGGGATCGGGAACAGGTTGAGGAGCCCGATCGAGACCGACAGCAGCGCGACCAGACCGATCAACCCGCCGACGCCGCCCACGCGCGCGACCTCGCCCGAGACCCGGGCGATGCCGATCGGGCCGGAGAGCTGGTCGGCAGATTCGCGGCCGGTGACGAGCTTGCCGATGTAGTCGAAGGTGCGCTCCACCACGAAGGCCGTCTCGTGGACGCCGAGCTGCAGGGATTCGAGCGGGCCGTAATGCACCAGCTTGGCCGCGCTGGCGTTCGGGCCGTTGATGCCGAGCCGGCCGAAGCGGTGACGGCCGAAGGGCGTGCGCTCCTCGATCATGTCGGGCACGGCGGTCAGGGTCTGGACCTGGCCGCCGCGATCCACGGTCACCGTCAGCGAGGAGCCGGCGGCGGACGAGACGACGCGCTGCATCTGGTTGAAGGTCTTGACCGGCGCGCCGTCGATGGTGCGGATCACGTCGCCGGGCTGGAAGCCCGCCCGCGCGGCGGCGCTGTTCGGCTGCACCGCCTCGACGCGGGCCGGGGTCTCGTAGCGGCCGCTGAAATAGATCGCGCCCGCGAACACCGCGATGGCGAGGATGAAGTTGGCGACGGGGCCGGCGGCGACGATGGCCGCGCGCTTGGCCACCGGCTGGGTCGGGAAGCTGATCGCCCGCTCGTGCGGACTCATGCGGGCGACCGCCTCCGGATCGGGCACGCTGGCGCCGTTGGCGTCGCCGACGAACTTCACGTAGCCGCCCAGCGGGATCGCCGAGAGCTTCCAGCGGGTGCCCCGCCGATCGGTGAAGCCGACGACCTCCGGGCCGAAGCCGATGGAGAAGGCGGTCACGCCGACCCCGCACCAGCGCCCGACCAGGAAGTGGCCCATCTCGTGGACGAACACGACGATCGTCAGCACGATCAGGAACGGGATCACCGCGCCGAAGAAGCCGGCCGCGTTGCCGCCCATGCCGCTCAAGAATTCCATGGCCATCATCCTTCAGGCCGCGTTACGCGTCGAAGATCCGTGCACGTCGTGCGCGAACCCGGTCTTGACCGCCCGCCCTGACAGAGCGGCCTCACGGCAGGCAAGTCGCGGATCGTCGCACGCCTCAGGTCCGAGTGCGAGGTCTAATCGCACCGGCGTCCGGTGAGGCCGGATCACCCGTCCCCGATAAGAGTTCGCCAAGGTTAATGCCGCTTTCAGCCCGCGGCGCGGGTCGCGGGCACCGCTTCGAGGCTCCAGGCGCGCACCTGCGCGTCGATGGCGAGCGCCTCCTCGACATCCTCCGGCGCCCGGCGATGCTCGGCGGCGAAGTGCTCGACCGCCCGTTCCACGAGTTCGGCGATGCCGTAGAACGGGATCGCGCCGCGGATGAAGGCGGCGACCGCGATCTCGTTGGCGGCGTTCATGACGGTCGGCGCGGCGCCGCCCTCGGCGAGCGCGGCCCGTGCCACGCGCAGGCAGGGGAAGCGCGCCTCGTCCGCCGGCTCGAAGGTGAGGCTGCCGGTGGCGGCGAGGTCGAGGGGGCGGCCGCGGGCGATCTCGAGGCGGTCGCCGAGCCCGAGGCAATGGGCGATCGGCACGCGCATGTCGGGCATGGCGAGCCCGGCGGTGACCGCGCCGTCGCGCCACGCGATCAGCCCGTGCACGATCGATTGCGGGTGGACGATGACGTCGAGCCGCGCTGCCTCGATGGCGAAGAGGTGGTGGGCCTCGATCAGTTCCAGCCCCTTGTTCATCAGCGAGGCGGAATCGATGTTGATCTTCAGGCCCATCGACCAGGTCGGGTGGGCGGCGGCCTCGGTCGGGCTGGCGGCGGCGATGCGCTCGCGGGTCCAGGTGCGGAACGGGCCGCCCGAGGCGGTGAGCGTCATCTTGGCGATGTCGGCGACGCGGCCGTCGCCCATGGCCTGGGCCAGCGCGTTGTGCTCGGAATCCACCGGCAGGATGCGGGCGCCGTAGCGCTCGGCGTCGCGCATGAAGGCGTCGCCGGCGCAGACGAGGCTCTCCTTGTTGGCGAGCGCGATGGTGCGCCCGAGCCGGAGCGCGGCATGGGTGGGCTTGAGGCCCGCCGCGCCGCTCACCGCGGCGACGACGATGTCGGCGTCGCGGGCGACCGCCTCCAGCACCGCGCCCTCGCCGGCCCCGTTCGGGATGCCGGAGCCCGACAGGGCCTCGGCCAGGGCCGGGCCGGCGCTCGCGTCGGCGAGCGCGGCGAAATCCGGCTTCAGGTCCCGGGCGAGCTTGGCCAAAGCCGCGGCGTCCTTGCCGCCGACCAGCGCCCCGACGCGGAAGCGGCCGGCGTGCTGGGACAGGAGGTCCGTGGTCGAGCGGCCGATCGAGCCGGTGGCGCCGAGGACGGTGACGGTGAGGCTCACGGGATCAGTTCCGTTCAGGCAGTCAGGAGCCGCTGGGCGGCGAGGCACAGGCCGGCGAGGAGCGCGACGGCGAAGAAGCCGTCGAGCCGGTCCATGACGCCGCCATGGCCGGGGATCGAGCGGCCGGAATCCTTGACGCCGTAGCGCCGCTTGAGCGCGGACTCAACGAGGTCGCCGCCCATCGACAGGACCGAGGCGAGCCCGCTCAGCGCCGCGACCAGGGCGGGGGTGAGGCCGGGCAGGGCGTCCCAGCCCTGCCCGCGGGCGACGAGCAGGGTCGCGGTTCCGCCGACGACGCCCGCGGCGAGGCCGCCGAGCGCGCCGGACCACGTCTTCTTCGGGCTGACCCGCGGCATCAGCTTCGGCCCGCCGATCAGGCGGCCGGTGAAGTAGGCGACGCTGTCGGTGGACCAGACCACCGCGAACATCCAGGCCGGCCCGACGACGCCGATCGCCGGATCGATCCGCAGCAGCGTCGGCACCAGGGCGACCACCGCGCCGCCGACGAGGCCCCAGATCGGCTTGCGCCGGCCCGGCCCGTGGCCGAGGGCGAACAGGCCGAGGCTCCCGGCGAGCAGGATGAGGAGCGGCACCCAGAGGGGGGCGCCGAGGAGCACGGCCGCGAGCACGCCGGACAGCGTCGCGCCGGTCAGGCCGAGCAGCGGCAGGAGCGGCTCGGAGCGGGTCATGGCGAGCCACTCGGCGGCGCCGACGACGCCGGCGATGAGCCAGACCGCGGCGAAGGCCCAGCCGCCGATCATCAGGCTGCCGAGCACCGCCGCGCCGAGCACCAGGGCCGAAGCCACCCGCAGGCCGAACTCGCGGTTGGCGAAGGGCGCCCGCCGGGCCGGCGCGGGGGGGGCCGCCTCGTCCCGCGCCATCACCCGGCCCCGGCGCTGAGGCCGCCGAAGCGGCGGTCGCGGCGGTGATACTCGCTGACGGCGGCGAGAAAGGCGTCGTGGTCGAAATCCGGCCAGAAGCCCGGCTCGATCACGTACTCGGTATAGGCCGTCTGCCAGGTCAGGAAGTTCGAGAGCCGCTGCTCGCCGGAGGTGCGGATGACGAGGTCCGGGTCCGGGATGCCGGCGGTGTCGAGGGCGTCCGTGACGGTCGACAGCTCGATCTCGTCGGGCCGCAGCCGCCCTTCCGCGACGGCCGACGCGATGCGCCGCACCGCGCGCAGAATCTCCTGGCGGCCGCCGTAGTTGAAGGCGACGACGAGCGTCAGGCCGGTATTGGCGCGGGTGCGGGTCTCCGCCTCGTCGAGCAGCCCGGCGATGTCGGGGGAGAGATCCGCCCGGTCGCCGATCACCCGGACGCGGACGTTGTTGGCGTGGAGGTCGGCGAGGTCGCCGCGCACGAACAGCTTGAGCAGGCCCATCAGCTCGGAAATCTCCGAGGGCGGCCGGCGCCAGTTCTCGGAGGAGAAGCTGTAGACCGTGAGGTAGCCGATGCCGAGGGTGATGGCGGAGCGCACCGCCCGGCGCACGGCCTCGACGCCGCGGCGATGGCCCTCGAAGCGGGGCAGGCCCCGGCTCGCGGCCCAGCGGCCGTTGCCGTCCATGATGATGGCGACGTGCCGCGGCGCGGGCCGCGCCGCGCCCTCGGGGGCGGCGCCCGCCGCCTCCCCGATCTGCCGCGCGCCTTCCGAGCGAACCACCGCAGCCTCCCCCTCCTGGCGCACCCTCGACGGCCTCCCTGGCTGCCCCTTGCCGCTGCGGCCCGGCACGGCCCGCCATCCTTCCCTTACGATGCAGGCCGGAGGCGTCAGACCTGCATGATCTCCTTTTCCTTCGAGGCCAGCACGCCGTCGATCTCGCCGATCGCGTCGTCGGTGGCCTTCTGCACGTCGCCGGCCTGACGCTTCTCGTCGTCCTGGCTGATGGCGCCGTCCTTCTCCAGCTTCTTGAGGATGTCGAGGCCGTCGCGGCGCACGTGGCGCACGGCGACGCGGGCCTCCTCCGCATATTTGTGCGCGACCTTGACCATCTCCTTGCGGCGCTGCTCGTTCATCTCGGGGATGCGCAGGCGGATGGTCTGGCCTTCCGTCATCGGGTTGAGGCCGAGATCGGATTCGCGGATTGCCTTCTCGACATTGGTGACCATCGAGCGATCCCAGACCGAGATCGAGAGCAGGCGCGGCTCCGGGACGCTCACGGTGGCGACCTGGGCCATCGGCATCGACGCGCCGTAGGCCTCGACCTGGATCGGATCGAGCAGGCTCGGCGTCGCGCGGCCGGTGCGCAGCGATCCCAGATCCTTGCTCAGAGAACTGACGGCGCCCTGCATGCGGCGCTTGATGTCGCCGAGGTCGAATTCCGGTGTGGCCATAGGTTCAAAGTCCCGATGCGTTCGGGTGGCAGATCGGCGCGCTCGGGAGACGCCCGGCACGCGGTGCCGCTACATGAACGAAAAACCGGGTGGCCGCAAATGCAGTCGAGCCGGCTCCGCGGCGGGTGCCGATGGCATCCCCGCGGCACGGCCGCGCTTCGCGCCGCCCTCGAAGCGGCCCTCGCGGATGCCGGAGGCCGGCTTGCCCGGAACGACCGGATCCGACCTCGTCCCGAGCGGCGCACGGTCTCGGTCGGACGATGAGCCAACGATGCGAGCGGCAGGGGGAGAGGAGGATGCGCCTCGGGGGTATTGGATGACTGAACGCAGGTGGAGTTTTAATCCCCCGCCGTCGTCGGTGACTATGGATTAGCAATTTCAGGGTAAAGATTTCCACCGGCCGACAAACATATGTAATTCGCGTCGTGCCGGGAGCTATGCCGTGGCTGTCAGGAACCTCTCCATTCGTTCGAGGCTGATCGGAAGCTTCACGATCCTCACGATCGTGGTGCTCGGATTGGGAGCGCTGAGCCTCGGCGGTCTGTCTCTCATCAACGGCCATCTTCAGACCATCGAGCGGAATTGGCTCCCGAGCGTCCGCACCGCGGGTGAGATCGATGCGCTGACCGGCCGCTACAACACCAGCCTCCTCCGGCACGTCCTGACGGTCGACGCGAAGAGCCTCGCCGGGGTCGAGAACGATGTCGTTCAGCGCGGCAAGAAGCTCGATGCCACCGCCACGGCCTACGAGCCGCTCATCTCCTCGCCGGAGGAGCGCAAGCTCTACGAGACCTTCCGGCAGGAATGGCGCGCCTTCGTCGGCGTTTCCGAACGGATCGTCGGCCTGTCGCGGCAGGGCGAGAAGGCGCAGGCCCTCGCCCTGTACGAGGCCGAGGCCGTGCCCCCGCGGCGGCGCGCGTCGCTGGCGCTCGAATCCCTGATCAAGTTCAACAACGACGGCGCGGCGGCGGCCGAAATCGCGGCCACCGATGCCTACGCTTCGACCAAGATCCACGTCCTGGGCGCGATCGCGGCCGCCATCCTGCTCTCGGTCGGGCTGGCCCTCGTCATCGTCCGCGGGATCTCGCGCGGCATCAATTCCGTGGTGCAGCCGATGCAGGCCCTCGCGGGCGGCGACCTCGGCGTCAGCATCGCGCACCAGGGCGAGGCCACCGAGATCGGCCGCATCGCCGACGCGGTCCAGGTCTTCAAGAACAGCCTGATCCGCGCGCGGGCCCTGGAGGAGGAGAGCGAACGGGCGCGCGCCTCGGCCGAGGAGCAGCGCAAGGCCGGCATGCGGCAGATGGCCGAGAGCTTCGAGCAGGCGGTCGGCGGCATCGTCGGCATGGTCTCCGCCTCGGCCACCGAGTTGCAGGCGACCGCGGAAAGCATGACGACCACGGCGTTCCAGACCGCCAACCAGTCGAGCGCGGTCGCGGCCGCGGCCGAGGAGGCGGCGGTCAACGTCAACACCGTGGCGGCCGCGTCCGAGGAACTCGGCACCTCCGTGCTGGAGATCGGCCGGCAGGTCTCCGGCTCGGCGGATCTGGCGCAGCGGGCCGTGAACGAGGCGGACCGGACGGTCTCGCTCGTGCAGGAACTCAGCGGCGCCGTCTCGGAGATCGGCGACGTGGTGAGCCTGATCTCGAACATCGCCAGCCAGACGAACCTTCTCGCGCTAAACGCCACCATCGAAGCGGCGCGCGCCGGCGAGGCGGGCCGGGGCTTCGCGGTCGTCGCCTCGGAAGTGAAGGAATTGGCGAGCCAGACGGCGCGGGCGACCGAGGAGATCTCGGGGCAGATCGGCCAGATTCAGGGCGCGACGCGCCAGGCGGTCGGGGCGATCGGTTCGGTCACGGAGCGGGTGCGCGAGATCAACGCCGTGGCCACCGCCATCGCGGCGGCGGTCGAGCAGCAGGGCGCCGCCACCCAGGAGATCGTGTCCAGCGTCGGTCAGGCCTCGATCGGCACGACCGAGGTGACGAGCAACATGGTCGGCCTCGCGCGCGCCTCCGAGAACACCGGTGCGGCCGCCTCCCAGGTGCTGTCCTCGGCCTCCGAGCTGTCGCGCCAGTCCGAGCATCTCTCGGCCGAGGTCACGCGGTTCCTGGCCTCCGTCCGCGCCGCCTGACGACCCGCGCCTCCCAGCCTCACAGAGCCTCGCCCCGCAGCAGGCGCGGGGTCTCGCCGCGCGAGGCGGAGGCTTGGCCGATGAAGAAGCGCTTCAGCCCCGGCATCCGGTCGACGAGGCCGAGGCCGAGGTCGCGGGTGAGGCGCAGGGTCAGGCCGTCGTTGGAGAACAGGCGGTTGAGCCCGTCGGTCGCCGCCGCCATCGCCACGCTGTCGAAGCGCCGGGCCTGCTCGTAGTCGCGCAGCACCGCGTCGGCGCCGGGATCGAGCCCGAGCCGCAGGGCGCCGGTCACCGCCTCGGCCAGCGCCGCCGCCCCGGCCAGCCCCAGATTGAGTCCCTGGCCCGCCAGCGGGTGGATGACGTGGGCGGCGTCGCCGAGGAGCGCGAGGCGCGGCGCCCGGAAGCTGCGGGCGATGCCGAGATGCAGCGGATGGGCGCTGGGGCCGTGCTCCAGGGCGATGCGGCCGAGTTCGGGTCCGAACCGGCGCTCGATCTCGGCCAGCGTCTCGACGGCATCCCCGCCGAGCAGGGCCGGCACGTCGGCGCTGCGCTCGGTCCAGACGATCGAGGAGCGGTGGCCGAGTTCGCCCCCCGCCCTGAGCGGCAGGATCGCGAAGGGGCCGCTCGGCAGGAAGTGTTCGAAGGCGCGGCCCTCGTGGTCGCGGGCATGCTGGATCGTCGCGACGATGCCCGATTGCGGGTAGGACCAGCCGACCCAGCCGATGCCGGCGGCCTCGCGCAGGGCGGAGCGCCCCCCGTCCGCGGCGACCACCAGCACGACCTCTTCCTCGCTGCCGTCGCTCAGGGTCACGTGCGTCGCGCGCGGATTGGGGCTGGCCGAGCGGACCCCCGCGGTGACGAGGCGGACGCCCGTCTCCCGCGCGGCGTCGAGCAGCACCCGCACCATCGGCTCGGCCTCGACCATGTGGGCGAAGGGCTCGCCGCCCGCGCCGGCGTCCCGGCGCGCCTCGGTCCCGTCGCCGAAGGTGAGGAAGACCGGCCGCACCGGATCGCCGACGCGGCTGTCGCTGATGACCAGCCGGCGCATCGGCTCCGCCGCCGGCTCGATCCGGGACCACAGTTCGAGCCGCTCGAACATCCGCCGCGGCCCGGCCGCGACGGCGTAGGCGCGCCCGCGGTGACGCGCGGCGCCCGCCTCCAGGCCGGGATCGCAGACCGCGACGTCGAGGGCCGGACCGTGCGTCCGCTTCAGGGCGACCGCCAGGGTGAGGCTGGCGATGCCCGCCCCGGCGACGAGCAGGCGGCGGGCTCCAGGACGATTTGCGGGACGGCGATCCGTGGTGCTCATCGGCCTTCTCTTCCTCGGCTCCGGCGCCGCCCGCGATCGGGCGGCCCGGGATCGTCTCGAGCGTTTCACATAGTCCGCGCGCCGCGCGCAGGCACCCCGGCCGGGCGGGCGGAGCGCGGGGACCCGCGTGGCATCCCCGGGCCGAGCCGCTATGTGCGTCGAACGCGCCCCGCGCCGGGGCCGTTCGTCACCCGTCATCACCCTTCGCCCCAGAGCCGCAGAAGCCGCCATGTCCGAATCCCGCAGGCCCGATCCCGTCGACGCCCTCCTGGCGATCCTCGACCTGGAGCGGCTGGAGACCGACCTGTTCCGCGGCGTCAGCCCCCGGATCGGCTGGCCGCGGGTGTTCGGGGGGCAGGTGGTGGCCCAGGCGCTGGTCGCGGCCTCCCGCACGGTCGAGGCGTCCCGCCCGCCCCACTCGCTGCACGCCTACTTCCTCCTCGGCGGCGACCCCGCGGTACCGATCGTCTACGAGGTCGAGCGCATCCGCGACGGCGGCAGCTTCACCACCCGCCGGGTCAAGGCGATCCAGAAGGGCCGGGCGATCTTCGCCATGTCGGTGTCGTTCCACGTCGCGGAGGCGGGCGTCGAGCACGCCGCGGAACGCCCCGACGTGCCGGGCCCCACCGATCTGGCGGATGCGCGGACGCTCGTCCGGGAGAGCGGCAGCATCGTGCCCGAGCCGATGCTCGCCTACTTCACGCAGGCCTGGCCGATCGAGTTGCGGCCGGTCGAGACCGAGCGCTATCGCGACCGCGCGCCGAGGCCCGCCCGCTACCATGTCTGGATGCGCGCGACGAAGCCTCTGCCCGACGATCCGGCCCTGCACCGGGCGGTGCTCGCCTACGCCTCGGACATGACGCTCCTCGACGCGACGCTGATCCCCCACGGACGGACCGTGTTCGACCCGGAGATCCAGTCGGCGAGCCTCGACCACGCTCTCTGGTTCCACCGCCCGTTCCGGGCCGATTCCTGGCTGCTCTATTCGCAGGACAGCCCGAGCGCCTCGGGGGGCCTCGGCTTTGCCCGCGGCACGTTCCACGACGAGGCCGGGCACCTCATCGCCTCCGTCGCCCAGGAGGGTCTGATCCGCCAGCGCCGCCCCGGATAGAGGCCGAAAACCGCGTGTTTTGCCGACCGCGTAGACATATTGCCTATCAGATGTGCAGTCTTTGCGGCGGGGCTGCCCGACGCGGCGCCAGCGCTCGCTCACGTTCTGGGCAGAAGAACGAAACCGAAAATGGTTCCGCTTGGCACGGTCCTTGAATGAAGGCGCGCGGTCGCAGGGTCATTCCGATCCCTGCAGAACCGCTGGGTCTCGGCCGGTGCGCGGCCGGCGGTGAAACGGCAGAACAAAGGGGGCGCCGCCCATGAAAATCGTGATGGCGATCATCAAGCCGTTCAAGTTGGAGGAGGTCCGCGACGCCCTGACCGGGATCGGCGTCCACGGCCTGACCGTGACGGAGGTCAAGGGCTATGGCCGGCAGAAGGGCCATACCGAGATCTACCGCGGCGCCGAGTACGCCGTGAGCTTCCTCCCCAAGCTGAAGATCGAGGTGGCGGTCGCGGCCGACCTCGTCACCAACGTGATCGACACGATCGCGGGGGCCGCCCGCACCGGCCAGATCGGTGACGGCAAGATCTTCGTGATGCCGCTGGAAAAGGCGGTCCGCATCCGCACCGGCGAGACCGACGCCGACGCACTCTGAGAATTCCCGTCCGCACCGCCCCGTCCGCGGCCTCTGTCCGCCGGTGGCGCCGGAACCGTCAGCCGCCTTCGGCGAGGCCCGCGGCCGCGCCGCTCAACCCTTTCTCCAAAACGCTCGACGCACTGCGATCAGGAGCTTCCTGTCCATGAAACTTCGTAACCTTCTCGCGCTCGGCCTTGGAGGGGCCGCGCTCGGTCTCCTCCTCGTCGAGCCGTCGCTGGCGCAGGCGCCGACGGTCGAGGCCGCTCCCGCCGCGCCCGTTCCGAACAAGGGCGACACGGCCTGGATGCTCCTCTCGGCGGTCCTCGTGCTGCTGATGACGGTGCCGGGCCTCGCGCTGTTCTACGGCGGCCTCGTGCGCACCAAGAACATGCTCTCGGTGCTGACCCAGGTCTTCGCCATCGCCTGCATCGTCTGCCTGCTGTGGGTGTTCTACGGCTACAGCCTCGCCTTCACCAACGGCGGCGGCCTCAACGACTTCGTCGGCGGCTTCTCCAAGGCCTTCCTCCGGGGCGTCGACGCCAACTCGGTGGCGGCCACCTTCTCGAACGGCGTCGTGATCCCCGAATACGTCTACATCTGCTTCCAGATGACGTTCGCGATGATCACCCCCGGCCTCATCGTCGGCGCGTTCGCCGAGCGCATGAAGTTCTCGGCGCTGGTCGTGTTCACGATCCTCTGGGTCACGCTGATCTACTTCCCGATGGCCCACATGGTCTGGTATTGGGGCGGCCCCGACGTCTTCGCCGACGCGGCCCGCAAGCTCGCCGCCGCCGGTGGCGAGGCCAACGCCGCGGCCAAGGCCGAGTACGACGCGGTGCTGGGCGATGCCGGCATGCTCTTCAAGTGGGGCGCCCTCGACTTCGCCGGCGGCACCGTCGTGCACATCAACGCGGGCATCGCCGGCCTCGTCGGCTGCCTGATGCTCGGCAAGCGCATCGGCTACGGCCGCGACCTGCTCGCCCCGCACTCGCTGACCATGACCACGATCGGCGCCTCGCTCCTGTGGGTGGGCTGGTTCGGCTTCAACGCCGGCTCGAACCTCGAGGCCAACGGCACCACCGGTGTCGCGATGATCAACACCTTCGTCGCCACTGCCGCCGCCGCCGTCTCCTGGCTGTTCGTGGAATGGGCCGCCAAGGGCAAGCCCTCGCTGCTGGGCATGCTCTCGGGCGCCATCGCCGGCCTCGTCGCCGTCACCCCGGCCGCGGGCTTCGCCGGCCCGATGGGCTCAATCGTCCTCGGTCTCGTCGCGGGCGGCATCTGCTTCGTGATGTGCTCGACGGTGAAGAACGCGCTCGGCTACGACGACTCCCTCGACGTGTTCGGCGTGCACTGCATCGGCGGCATCCTTGGCGCCCTCGCCACGGGCATCCTGGTCTCGCCCGATCTCGGCGGCGCCGGCATCCCGGACTACACCACCAAGCCGGGCGAGCTCACCGTCGGCGCCTACGACATGGCCGCCCAGGTCATCGTCCAGCTGAAGGCGGTCGGCTTCACCATCCTGTGGTCGGGCATCGGCTCGGCGATCCTCTACAAGCTCGTAGATCTGACGATCGGCCTGCGCGTGACGCAGGAAGAGGAGCGCGAGGGCCTCGACATCGCCGATCACGGCGAGCGCGCCTACAACTACTGAGCGGCGGCCCGCCGTCCCGGCGGGCACCCGGCATCAAGGGCCTCGGCGCATCGCGCCGGGGCCTTTTTCGTGGGCTGATCAGGTGAGTCGCACCGGGTGGGGCTCGTCGGCGCGCCGGGCTTGAGCGCCCAATGTGTAAATCGATCGTAAAGGAAGCGACCGCTTTTGGCGGCAAAGTTAACGTTTCGAGCCGCCGAAAATGTTGCCTCTGCGCAACGTTTTCAGCCAACAGCTTGATGCGGCGCGAAACTGACTAAAAATTGGGCACTTGCGCAAAACTTCATTTTGCGACGCGGCGGCGAGTTCGGCACCTTGGCCGTATCGAATTTGGGGCTGACCGCAATGACAATCAAAACAAAGCTTCTGGCCGCATGCGCGGCGCTTTCCACGCTGAGCGCCACCGCGCTTCCAGTACTGGCCGCGGACATGCCCGCCGCTGCGAAGGCGCCCGTCATCGTCGAAGAGCATTGCAAGGCGGCGATCTCGACCCCGACCTTCGGCGGCCTCATTAAGGCGAACCCGAATCCGGCCTGCTTCGTGACGGGGCTCGGTGACATCTATGTCGGCGGCGCGATCACCGGCTTCGCCTACACGCAGACCAACGCCTTCGGCATCCTCTCCCCGGGCGCCGAGCAGGATCGCTACGGCCGCGTCGACTTCACGAACCTCCAGGGCTGGATCCAGAAGGCGGACGGCCCGCTGCAGTTCTACGTGCATGCCGGCCTCTACTCGATCCCGGCGCTCGGCCTGCCGCTCTACTCCTCGTTCGAGCAGACCGAGTCGCTGTTCGGACCGGTCCCAGTGGCCTTCGGCAAGTGGCAGATCAACGACGAGTGGTCGATCCAGGCCGGCCGGATGTTCACCAACATCGGCTCCGAGTTGCTGTTCTCCTACCAGAACCTGAACATCTCCCGCGGTCTGGTGTTCAACCAGGAGAACTTCATCAACCAGGGCGTTCAGGTGAACTACGCGAGCGGTCCGTTCGCGGCGTCGGTCTCGGTCAACGACGGCTTCTATTCCGGCGAGCTGAACTGGGTGACGGGCTTCGCGACCTACAAGCTCGACGACTCGAACACGATCGGCATCAACGGCGGCACGCATTTCAGCGACTTCGATTCCTCGACCCGCAGCCCGCGCTTCCAGTTCGCGACGATCAACTCGCTGCAGAACAGCAGCATCATCAGCGTGAACTACACCTACGCCAACGGCCCGTGGATCATCACGCCCTATTTCCAGTACACCACCGTCGATCGCAAGGATAACTACTTCTCCCCGATCATCGGCGGCGAGACCTGGGGCGGCGCTCTGCTCGCCGGCTACGCCTTCAACGAGAACTTCGGACTGGCCGGCCGCGTCGAGTACATCGCGCAGTCGGGCACCCGCTTCGACACCCTGAGCGCGACCAGCCTCCTCTACGGCCCGGGCAGCTCGGCCTTCTCGTTCACGATCACGCCGACCTTCACCTGGGACCGCTACTTCGTCCGCGGCGAGTTCGCGACGGTGCAGGCCTACGACGTCACCCCCGGCTTCGGCTTCGGCCGCGACGGCACCAAGCGCTCGCAGGAGCGCTACCTGGTCGAGACCGGTTTCACCTTCTGAGGACCGCGCCGGTCCGCCGGCGGGGCACGGACGTGATTGGGGAAGCCTCGGAGGGATCCGGGGCTTCCTGCTTTTATGAGCGGGCCTCGCGATCCCCGGAAGAACGCAACCGGCGACGGGTCGGACGGCCGCATTGTCGGACAGACTTAGCCCGCCGTTAACCGCCCCGCGTTAGCCTTACCGGACCGTTGACACCGGACCGGTCTGCGCATGCGTTCCCTTCGCCGTTCCGCGTCGCCCTACGACACCTTCGTCGACAGCCTGAGGCCCTTCCTGGCCAAGCGGCTGACGGAGTGCGGCGGCCTGATCCTCTTCACCGGCGCGGTCGCCCTGACCGTCGCCCTGGCGACGTGGTCGATCGACGACCCGAGCCTCAACCACGCCACCGACCAGCGGGCGCACAACGTGCTCGGGCGCCCCGGTGCCGTCGTGGCCGACCTCGCCATGCAGCTCCTCGGGATCGGCTCGATCATGCTCGCGCTGCCCCCCGTCCTGTGGGGCATGCGGCTGATGCGCGAGCGCGACCTGCCGCATGGCGGCGTGCGCCTCGCCCTGTGGATCGTCGGCGTGCTCTGCGCGAGCGCGGTCGCGAGCGCGCTGCCGCCCACCGCCCGCTGGCCGCTGCCCACCGGCATGGGCGGCGTGGCGGGCGACGCGCTGCTCGCCGGCACGCGGATGCTGGTCGGGCCGCTGGCGAGCTTTGCCGGCTTCCTGTTTGCGGCGATCGCCATCCTCAGCCTCACCGCCGCCTGCCGCGTGACCAAGCCGGATTTCGAGGAGGACGAGGAGCTGCCCTACGGCGCGCCGCGTCCCGCGCCCCGCGCCGGCCGCGCCGCCTCCCACGAGGAGCGCCACGATGCCGAC
>NZ_BPRD01000154.1 GCF_022179745.1 Methylorubrum podarium | reverse complement strand
GAGGCCGGTTCGATGGCCGCTTCCAGGGAGGCTCCGCAACAGCGCGCGCGACCGCGCGGCGGCAAGGGCGGATCTCGGCGTGGATTTGGTGCCCATCGGTTCGCTCCTCATCCGTCTCGATGGGGCGAGAGTGGCCGCGCCGACGCGCCGACGATATTCAGGACGCTCTCTTAAGTCGCCTTGCTTAAGGAAAACTACGTAGAGATGCAGAGTGCCCGCGGCGGTGCGGACGATGCCGCGGCCTCGCTCCGACCACAGAGATCGGGCGCGCATCGCGGCCTCCGCTCGGGTCGTGCGCGCGTGCGATTGCGCGAGATCAACGCCGTGCGGTGCGCGCCCTGTCAGCTTTGGCGACGAGCCGGAGCAGGGAAGGCGCACGCCGTGTCCCCCCACGTTGCGCCCTGGGCCGATCCGCGCAAGCCGCCGCGCCCGCCAAGTCCCGCGGCGGGCTGTTCCTCGTCCGCGCACGACCGGTCCCGGCCGCGAGGGATCTCTCGATCGGGAGGGACTCGGCCTCACGCGAAACCGGCCCGCACGGCCCAGCGCACCAGCTCCTGCAGGTTTCCCGCCCGCGTCTTGGCCATGACCTTGGCCCGGTAGATCTCGACGGTGCGCGGAGAGATGTCGAGCAGGCGCCCGATCTCCTTGCTGGTGCCCCCGGCCACCAGATGGTCGAGCACCTGACGCTCGCGCTCGCTCAGCGTCAGCAGCCGCCGGACGAATTCCTGCAGGGTCGGATCGACCGTCCCGTTGTGACCGCCCCGCTCCAGGGCGGCGTGCAGCGCCTGCAGCAGCGCCTCGCCGTCGAACGGCTTCTCGATGAAGTCGCAGGCGCCGAGCTTCATCGCCTCCACCGCGAGGGGTACGTCGCCGTGCCCCGTCATCATCACCACCGGAAGCGTGTGGCCGGCCGCCCGGAGGCGGCGGAACAGTTCCAACCCGTCGAGTCCGGGCATGCGGATGTCGGTCAGGATGCAGCCGCTGACCGGCGGCGCGAGCCGCTTGAGCAGGATCGCGCCGGCCTCGTAGAGGCGCACGTCGAAGCCGGCCGTGTCGAGGAGGAACGCGACCGAGTCCCGCATGGCGGGGTCGTCGTCGACCACGTGCACGAGGGGAGGCGGATGCGCGGGCATCGATCACATCTCTCCGTCTAGCGCGACGGGGAGCGTCAGGCGGAAGGTCGCCCCGCCGACGGCATTGCGCTCGGCCCAGAGGCGCCCGCCATGCGCCTCGACGATGGTGCGGCAGATCGAGAGCCCGACGCCCATCCCGCCGGCCTTGGTGGTGACGAAGGGCTGGAACAGCCGGTCCGCCACCTCCTCGGCGATGCCGGCGCCGGTATCCGACACCGCAATCTCGGCCCACTCCGGCGAGACCCGCCGCGTCTCGACCGTCAGCTCGCGCCGGCCGCTCCGCTGCATCGCCTCGCGGGCGTTGCGCAGCAGGTTGACCAGAACCTGCTGCACCTGCACCCGGTCGGCGAGCACCGATCCGACCCGCGGGTCCAGCACCACCTGCGCCGTGATCCCCTGTTCGTCGGCACCGGACAGGGTCAGGGCGCCGGCCTCCTCGATCATCGTCGCGACCGGCTCGACCCGCTTCTCCGTCTCGCCCCGGGCGACGAACTCGCGCAGGCGGGAGATGATCTGCCTGGCCCGCAGCGCCTGCTCGGCCGCCTTGTCGAGAACCTCCTGCGCCCTGACGATGGCCTCTGAATCGGGCTGGGCCAGGAGGCGGCGGCAACCGTTGGTATAATTGCTGATGGCGCCGAGCGGCTGGTTCAGTTCGTGGGCGAGCGTCGTCGCCATCTCGCCCATGGCGCTCAGGCGCGAGACGTGGCCGAGTTCGGACTGGAGTTCCTGAAGCCGCGCCTCGGTCCGCCGCTGCTCGGTGAGATCGTTGATGAAGCCGGTGAAGAACACCCGCTCGCCCGAACTCATCTCCCCGATGGCGAGCTCCATCGGAAAGGTCGAGCCGTCGCGACGCCGGCCCGTCACGGTCCGCGTGGTGCCGATGATGCGGCGCTCCCGCGTCTCCCGATAGCGCCCGAGATCGGCGTCGTGCCGATCCCGCATCGGCTCCGGCATCAGGAGGCCGACATCCTGCCCGATCGCCTCGGCGGCGGCGTAGCCGAAGAGGCGTTCGGCCGCCGGGTTGAACGAGTGGATCAGCCCTGCCTCGTCGATGACCACCATCGCCTCGGGCACGGTGTCGAGAATCGAGCGGAGATGGGCCTCGCGGGCGCGCAGTTCCGCCTCCACCTGCTTCTGCTCGTCGATGCTGAAGACGACGCCCCGGTGCCGGCGGGGCCGGCCCTCGGCGTCGAGATGCACCTGCCCGCGCGAGCGCAGCCAGCCGCCCCGCCCGTTCGGCGGCACGACGCGGTACTCGACCTCATAGCTGCCGCCGTTCCGCAGCACGGCCTCGATGGCCTCGGCGCGGGCCTGGCGGTCCTCCGGATGCACCACGACCTGCGTGGCGGCGAAGCTGGTCAGTTGCTCGGAGGGGATGCCGAAGAGGCAGGCACAGCTTTGCGAGGCGCTGACGCGGCCCGTGGGGATGTCCAGCGACCAGATGCAGACGCCGACCTCGTGGAGGGTTTGCCGGAGATCCTCGACGGTCAGTCCCGCGTCTCCACCCTGCGCTGCATCGAGCGCGGCAATGGGGAGCGTCATCGTTTCCACCCCAGAAGTCGCTGCGTGGAAGGCAAAGATCATTGCCACACGACGCCAGCGCCAATCATGTCATTTGATAAACGAAATCTTGAACCTTCCTTCATCATCCAAAAACGTCAAAGATTTTCGGACGAAGATTACGCAATTTTTGCTTGTATAGAAAGGCAACGTGAGGAGCAAATCGATCGATGAGCCGGCATGTAAGATGCCCCTTACAACCGTAGCTCGATGAAACGGCATCGGCGGCGACGGCGGGGCGGACCGGCATATCCTTTTCGCGTCGCGTCCGGCGTGACGGGTTCCCTTTGCGCTGGATCAAGGCCGAGCCGTCCCCGCCGCACCAACGATAGGGCGGACCAGACCGGAGCCCCGCCATGTCCCAGCCTGTTCCCTCCGCGCCCGTCGGCCTCCGCGACGTCCTCGTCGGCGTCGCCGTGGAGAACGAGGGCGGGACGGCGTCGTCGGCCGTCGGCTACGGCCTGACGCTGGCGAAGGCCGCGGGCGCCCACCTGACCCTTCAGTCGGCCTCCTGGCGCCTCGCGGGTGACGACCGCTGGATCAGCCGCTTCGACGACGGCAGCGTCGCGGAGATCGACCGCCGCCTCGACGCCCTGGCCCGCGCCGTCGCGGAGCGCGCCGCGGTCGATGCACGTCTGGCGGGCGTCGTGTGCACGACGGAAACGCCGAGCCTGCCCTATCCCGCCGTCATCCGCCGGCTGGCGCAACAGGCGCGCCTGCACGACCTGACCGTCCTCGATGCCGAGATCTGGACCTGCGACCTCGACCGCGAGGCGATCGAGTCGACCCTGTTCGAGAGCGGGCGCCCGGTCATCGCGGTGCCGCCGGGGCAGGCGGCCTTCGCCGGCCGCCGGATCATCGTCGCCTGGGACGGCAGCGCCCAGGCGGCGCGGGCCGCCAACGACGCGCTGCCGTTCCTGCGCGCGGCCGAGGCGGTGGAGATCGTCTCCGTCGGCGACGCGGCGGAGATCCGCGACGCGGTGCCCGGTGCCGAATTCGCGCCCCACCTCGCCCGGCACGGGGTGAACGTCGTCGTCAACGATCTGCCCGTCTCCGGCTCCGTCGGGGACACCCTGCGGTCCCAGGCCGGCCTGTTCCGGGCCGACATGGTCGTGATGGGCGCCTACCGCCATTCCCGCGCACGCCAGTTCTTCTTCGGCGGCGTGACGCGCTCGCTGCTGCGAAGCTGCCCCGTGCCGCTGTTCCTGTCCCGCTAGAGCCGCACCAACTTTTGCGAACTTTTCCACGCGATGTCGTGACTTTGCCGGCGATGCACGGAGCCGCCTTCATCTTTCGGCAAGGGACGCGGGCGCTACTGGGTCCGTCCAGCGCAGGATCGCCGTCAGAGCACCCGGCTGGACAGGGGGTCCGGCAGGCCTGGGACACGGATCGATGCTCGCTCTCGTCCTCGACGACGCCGAGATGAACAACCTGGTGATGGTCGCCTCCCTGCGGCCGCTCGCGGGATGCGTGCCGCACGCCTTCACCGTGCCGACGGAGGCGCTCGCCTTCGCGCAGGCGCGTGCCGCCGAGATCGGCGTCGTCATCACCGATTACGAGATGCCGGGCATGAACGGCATCGAGTTCATCCGCGCGGTGCGGCGCGTCCCCGGCCTCGCGACCGTGCCCACGGTCATGGTCACGAGCCACGATCAGCGCAGCCTGCGCCGCGAGGCGCTGGAGGCGGGTGCCACCGACTTCCTCACCAAGCCCGCCGACGCGGTGGAGATCCGCGCCCGCGTGACGAACCTGCTCGCCCTCTCCGAGGCCCACCGGGCGCAGCGCGACCATGCCGCCCAGCTCGCCCGCGAGGTCGCGGCGGCGGTGGCGATGGTCGAGGAGCGCGAGCGCGAGATCGTCTCGACCCTCATGCGCGCCGCCGAGCACCGGGATTCCGACACCGGCGACCACATCGCGCGGGTCTCCGCCTATGTCGGGCTGATCACCGAGGCGATGGGACTGTCCGCGTCCGCCTCCCGGCAGATGTCCCTGGCCGCGACCATGCACGATGTCGGCAAGATCGCCGTGCCGGACGCCATTCTGCTCAAGCCGGGTGCCCTCACGCCCGAGGAGCGCCGGGAGATGGAGCGGCACGCCGACCGCGGTCAGCGCATCCTGGGCGGCAGCGAGTCGCCCGTCATGCGGCTCGCCGCCGAGATCGCGGGAAGCCACCACGAGCGCTGGGACGGGAAAGGCTACCCGCACGGCCTGAAGGGCGAGGCCATCCCGCTCTCCGGCCGCATCGTCGCGGTGGCCGACGTCTTCGACGCGCTGACGACCGAGCGTCCCTACAAGCAAGCCTGGTCGCCGGAACGGGCCCGCGCCTATCTCCAGGAGAACGCCGGCTCTCACTTCGATCCGGCCATCGTCGCGGCCTTCCTGAGCCGCTGGACGGCCGTCCAGAGCTTCCTCGATCTCGGCCGCGCCACCGTAGACGCGACGCGGGCAGCTTGATCGACCGGCAAGGAATGCCGAAGAATCATGTCGGCGATTTGTTGATTTACATGCTGTCGATGACCGGTCTGATATCGATTAAATCTACAGTCTGTCCGAAAATGATTTTCGAAATGGAACCGAGTCAATCGCAGATAATATAGCCTGCTCCAAAAATATTCGTTCCGCAATCCGAAGCAGTCGATCGAGACAGTCACGATCACAATCCTTCGACTGACCCCTTGCTTTGCAAGAGTCGGTACAGGCCCTTGGGACGGGCAAATTCAACATTCTTCCCGGCCGGATTCACGGTGCATAAAGGCGCATCGTCGTACCGTGGCCGGACGAGCACGTCTCATCTTGAAGATTCCAGCGGTGCTGAGGCTCCGGGGAAGCGGCATCGACGAAGACCAAGTCCTTGAACCCCTCCGAGCCCCTCCCGCATCGTCGGCGCCTTGCAACATCAGATGCTCTGAGGTCTCGGTTCGTTCGGAACGTCGACGGCGTTGCCGCGGTCGAACTCTCCCTCGTCATCCTGCCGCTCTTCGTCCTGGTGCTGGTGATCATGGAGGCGTCGATCCTCGCCTTCGCCCAGCACCAGCTCGACGTCGCGGTCCAACGCGCAGCCCGGATCATCCGGACGGGCGATTTCCAGGAGGGCGCCGACGTCGGACAGCAGCTGCGCGGCCTCCTCTGCGGCACGGGCCTGCGCTTCTATCAATGCGACGAGATGCGATTCGACCTCGTGCGCAGCCCCACCTTCGCCGTCAAGCAGATCGCACCGGCCTACGATGCCGGCCGCGGCGATTGGGCCGCCGGCTTCGGCAACCAGTTCGCCTGTCCCTCGGGGGGAAGCGTCCACGTTCTGCGCGCCGCCGTGCCGATGCTGCGGCCGTTCCGGTTCCTCGACTATACCGGCCAGCGGATGCCCGGCGGCAAGCAGCTCCTCACGTCGACGGCCGTCTTCCGCGCTGAGGGTTACGCGGAAAAGTCGTGTGCATGAGGCTGCGCCGGCCGCTCAGGGCGCGATGGCGCGCCGTCGTGAAAGGGCAGCCGCTCTCGCGGGCCCTGGTCCGCGCCGGCCGGGCACAGGGCGGGGCGAGCGCCGTCGAATTCGCCTTCATCGCGCCGGTCCTCGTGCTCCTCTTCGTGGCCACGATCGAACTTCCGCGGGCCATCGCCACCAACAACCGTCTGGCGCAGGCCACGACCACGATGGCCGACCTCGCGTCCAAGAGCGACTACAGCGACATCAACGACGTCTATTCGGCCGCCCAGGTCGTGGCCTCGCCCTACAGCTTGGCCGGCATCGGCGTCGTGCTGACGGCCGGAGGGGTCTATCAGGTCGGAAACAGCTTCGTGGCCCGGGTCTGCTCCAGCGTCCAGCAGGGCGACACGGCCCGCGCCGTCGGTTCCGACATCGGCCCCCCGCCGGCGGGGACGGCGTCGAAAGGCGACCGCTTCGTCATGGCCGAGACGCGGCTGCATTACCGGCCGCTGTTCTCCTTCTTCCCGTTCCTCAACGATGTGACCTTCACCGCCAAGACCGTGTGGCCGGTGCGCGACGGCGTCGCGAAGAACGGGCAGGTCGAGGTCGTCCTGCCGGGCGGGCAGCCCTGTCCGGCGTGATCCGGGCCCCCCGTTTCGATTTCCCTCGGACGGCCGGCGATATCCGCGTCGGACAAGTCTTCCCCCGAGCCTCGTCATTGTAAATCGTGCGTAAACCGTACGGACGCCACGCTTAGGATGCCAAGTATATCCTATTAACTCGGAGGAATTACGTCTGAGATGCGATGCGACATGAGATGGGGCAACAGTCACGATGGTGACGGGTGACGCGAAGAGGGAGGCGAAACGCACGAGCCGGTGGAAACAGCCCCTCTCGAGCCTCTACCGGGAGAACGACGGCGCGGTCGCGGTGATCTTCGGGCTGGCGGCCTCCACCCTGATCGGCCTGGTCGGAGGCGCCATCGACTACGCCAAGGTCGTCTCCGCGCGCACGCAACTGCAGAGCGCGGTCGATGCCGGCGTGCTGGCCGGCGGCAACGCCCTCAAGCTCGTGGTCTCGAGCACCGAATCCATCGTCGGCCTGACGACCCAGACGATCCAGGCCGAGGCGAAGACCGGCGCCGACGCGCCGGTCTCGATCCAGGTCACCGTCGCCTCCGACAAGACGAGCGTCGAGGCGCGCGCCGAACAGGTCGTCAAGCTCACCTTCGGGGCTTTCGTCGGCATGGCGTCGATGCCGGTCTCGGTGCGAGCCCGGGCGAGCGTCGTCGGCCGGATGCGCCTGTGCATGCTGGCCCTCGACCCCGCCGCGCCCGGTGCGTTCAACCTCGAGCGCAACGCTCAGGTCACGGCCTACGATTGCGCCCTCTACTCGAACTCCTCCAGCAGCTCGGGGATGGTCGGCCGCGACGGCTCGCTCGCCCGGGCGCAGACGATCTGCTCCGCGGGCGGCTTCAGGGACGACCGGGCGAACTTCACGCCCAATCCCCAGACGAGCTGTCCGGTGATCCAGGATCCGCTCCGCAACCGGCCGGCCCCGCCGGTCGGCACCTGTCAGCTCCTGCCCGCAATCTTCGCTTTGACCGATGCCCTGACGGGCAAGAGCAAGGGAAGCAACGTCGTCGCCGAGACGACGACCCTCGAACCCGGCACCTATTGCGGCGGCCTGCACATCACCAAGGATGCGGTCGTCACGCTGCGGCCGGGCATCTACGTCATGAAGGACGGTCCCCTCGTCGTCGACAAGAGGGCGACGATGACGGGAAAGGATGTCGCCTTCTACTTCACCGGCAACAACAGCGGCCTTCTCTTCGACAAGAAGACGACCGTCGATCTCTCGGCCCCGACCACGGGCGTGATGGCGGGCCTGCTGATGGCCGAGGACCCCTCGGTCACCCTGCCGCTCGATCCGGTCCTGGCCGTTGACACGCTCCTCGGCGACATCATCAGCCCGACGCCCCCGGCGCTCGGCGCCAGCAAGCCGATGCGGATCTACCGCATCATCAGCGACAACACCCGCACCATGCTCGGCACCATCTATCTCCCGGCCGGCCGCCTCGTGATCGATTCGAAGCGGCCCGTGGCGGACCTCTCCGCCTACACCGTCGTCGTGGCCCAGCAGATCAATCTCTACGAGGGCCCGAACCTCTACCTGAACGCCGATTACAACCGTTCGAGCGTTCCGATCCCGAAGGGGGTCGGCCCGATCTCGGGGCGGCTCGTCATCAGCCAGTGATCGTCGCGACCCGTGCCGGAGCACCGACCCGCTCCGGCGCGTGACCCTTCCCGCGAGACCCGTCCCGTGCGCACCCCGTTCCCGAACCCGATCCGCTCGCTGTCCGGACGGCTCGCCCTGGCCGTGGCCAGCGCCGTCGCGATCGCCCTTCTCCTCCTGACCGGCCTGTCGACCTGGCGCGAGGTTGAGCGCTACGCCGCCGCCAAGCGCGAGGTTCTGCGGATGACCGCGCAGATCCTGGCCGCGAGCGCCGCCCAGGCCACGGCGCAGGGCGACGAGGCGGCGGCGCTGAGCACCCTGCGGGCGATCGCCCACGGACAGGCCCTGGTCTACGCCGCGGTCGAGCGGGGCGACGGCGACATCCTCGCCGAGCAGGGCATCGGCCTGCGCCTCTCGGACGACATCGACCTCGATCAGGGACCCGTCTCGCCGCTCGATCTCATGACGACGCGGACGCTGCGCGTCTCGGTCCCGATCCTCGAGAACGCCCGCCCCATCGGACGCGTGGTCCTGGTCTCGGACAACCGCGACCTCGCCGAGCGCATCGCCGAGGTCGGCCTCACGGCGGTGCTCGCCGGGCTGCTCGCCCTGGCCCTCGGGCTCGCCGTCTCGATGGGCCTGCAGCGCAGCGTCACCCGGCCGCTCGCCGCTCTCGCGCGGACCATGGACGGGGTGCGCCTCGGCCACGACTATTCCCGGCGCGCGGAGGCCGGCAGCGGCGAGGTCGGCGCCCTGGCCGAGAGTTTCAACGACCTCCTGCGGGCGGTGAACGAGCGCGACCGCGCCATCGCCCGCCACAATGCGGGCCTGGAGGAGGAGATCCGGCTGCGGACGCACGACCTGATCGAGGCCAAGCAATCCGCCGACGAGGCCAACGCGGCCAAGTCGGTCTTCCTGGCGACCATGAGCCACGAGATCCGCACGCCGATGAACGGCATGCTGGTGATGGCGGAGCTCCTGGCCTCGGCCGACCTGCCGCCGCGCCAGCGGCGCTACGCCCAGGTCATCGCCCGCTCCGGCCAATCCCTGCTCGCCATCATCAACGACATCCTCGATTTCGCGAAGGTGGAGGCGGGCCGCCTTGAGGTGGAGCGGATCCCGCTGAGCCCGCGCGACGTCGCCGACACCGTCGTGACCCTGTTCGCCGAACGCGCGGCATCGGCGGGGCTCGACCTCGCGGCGCAGATCGACGACTCCGTGCCGCGCGCCCTCCTCGGCGATCCGGTGCGCCTCGGCCAGGTGCTCGGCAACTTCGTCTCGAACGCGCTCAAATTCACCGCCGCCGGCCATGTCCTGGTGCGGATGGAGATGGAGCGGGAGGCGTCCGGCCCGGTCCTGCGCATCGCCGTGTCCGACACCGGCATCGGCATCCCGCAGGACCGGCTGGCAGGGATCTTCACCGCCTTCACCCAGGCCGACCAGTCGATCGCCCGCCGCTTCGGCGGCACCGGGCTCGGCCTCTCGATCGCCGAGCGCCTGATCGTCGCCATGGGCGGCCGCGTCGGCGTCGAGAGCCGCGTCGGCGAGGGCTCGACCTTCTGGGCGCGCCTCCCGGTCGAGGGGGCGGAGGCCG
>NZ_BPRD01000153.1 GCF_022179745.1 Methylorubrum podarium | reverse complement strand
GACCTCGACCTCGACGCCACGGCCGACACCGCCTGGAACGAGGACAAGCGCGAGCTGAGCTTCAAGGAGCTGTCGCTCTCCGGCAAGGATATGGGCCGCCTCCATCTCAACGCCACGCTCGGCGGCATCGGCCCCGAAGTGTTCGATCCCGACGCCGCGGTCTCGGGCTTCGCCATGCTCTCGGCCACCGCGAAGGCGCTGGACCTCACGCTGGAGAATGGCGGCCTGTTCGAGCGCTTCATCGACGCCCAGGCGAAGGTGCTGAGCCTCAAGCCGGACGAGCTGCGCAAGGAATACGTCACCGCGAGCGTGATCGGCGTGCCGGTGATCCTCGGCAACTCGGCCGCCGCCAAGGCGATCGGCGCGGCGATGGGCAAGTTCGTGGCCAAGCCCGGCATCCTCTCGATCAGCGCCAAGGCGAAGAACGGCGAGGGCCTCGGCATGGTCGATGTCAGCACCGCCCCGACCCCGGCGGCGGTCCTCGACAAGCTCGACGTGAACGCCAAGGCCGAGTAGGCGCTCCCGGCCGCCGCGTCCGGAGGCCGGCTCGATCGCGGCGGCGTCAGTTCGCCGCCGCCACCTGCGAGCGCCTCGGCTTGGCTCCGGACGGGCCGGGGCTTTGAGCGACGGCCGTTTTGGCGGCGGGCTTCGCGGCGGCCTTGGCGCCCGGTGCCGGGGCGGCGCCGGCGAGCTTGGCGATCGCCTGCTTCGAGGTGGCGGGCATGGCCGCCATGCGCGGGGCCGGTTCGGCGGCTCCGGCGCGGCCGGCGGGCTTGAACGCGCCCCTGATCTCGCCCTTGATCTCGCCCTTGGCCGCGACCTGCTGGACCGGTGACGCCTTCGTTGCCCCGGCCTTCATCGGCATCGCCTGCGCGGTGTGGATCGGCATGGCCGTGCCCTTGGCCGGCGCGGAGGCCAGGCGCGTCGGCGTGACCGGGAGCGGCGCCTCCTTGTGCCGGGCCGGGGGCGCGGCGCGACCGGCCTCGGCCACCATGCGCCGCGGCTCGGCGGCTGCAGGCTTGGCGACGGCGTTGTGGGCGGGTGCGGCGGCGAGCGCCACCGGCACCGGGCGGAACGGGGCGGTGCGGGCGGCGGTCGGCTGCAGGGCCGCCGGCACGGCGACCGCGGCGCTCGCCAGCACGACCGGCGCGGGCCGGGTCGGGCGGGTTGCGGGGCTCGCGCTCTCCGGCGCGTCGTCGTCGCGCTCGCCCACCGGGCGGAAGGCGAGCGCGCGGGAGGCACGTTCGAGCCGCTCGGGCGCGGGATCGGGCTCGGAGGGACCGAGATCGGCCATCATGACCGGCGCGCGCCCGATCGCGGCGGGGCTGCCGTCGGTGCGCAGGGTCGCGAGCAGCTTGCGGTCGTCGCTGCCGGCGATCGAGGCCTTTCCGGCATACTCGACCCGCACCCGCGCCGTGCCCCTGCGGTGGAAGTCGAGGGCGCGGGCCGCCTCCTCGGACACGTCCATCAGGCGGCCGGCATGGTAGGGGCCGCGGTCGTTGACGCGCAGGATCATCGAGTGGCCGTTGTCGAGGTTGGTCACCCGGACATAGCTCGGCAGCGGCAGGGTGGGGTGCGCGGCGGCGATGGAGTGGCGGTCGAAGACCTCGCCGTTGGCGGTGACGCGGCCGTGGAAGGCGCTGCCGTACCAGGAGGCGAGGCCCTCGCGGACGTAGCCGCGGGCGTCCTCGCGCGGGACGTAGGTCTTGCCCGCCACCACGTAGGGCTTGCCCGAGAAGCGCCGTCCGCCGCCCTTCGGGATCACGTCGCCCTCGTTGTAGAGGCGGCGGCTCGCCTTCACGCCGTATTTCGGATCGACCCCGTTGCCCGACGAGGATCCGGCGCCCGCGAGCTTGGCCGGGTTGTTGGCGCAGTTGGCGGTGGTCAGCGCGACCGCGCAGACCGCCAAGAGCTGCAGGGCCGGCCGCAGGATCGGCCGCGCGCCGCGCGCCGGATCCTCCGGGGTCTTCCCGCCCCGCGCCAAATCCCGTGGCATGACATGGGTCATGTCGCCCGCCCGCTCCCCGCCTACGCCACAGGCTCCCGCGAGACCGCGGAAAGCTGGGTCTCGGGAGATCACGCTACGCCCGACCGGAAGACGCCCGGCCGTCCCCAGAGGATCGTCCGGACGCGGTAAAGGAAGGCTGAACGGCGCGTTGGCGCCGCGAGCGAGCGGACACCGCGGGCGAGCGAGGTCCGGCAAGCCGTTCCCGGACCGAGGAAGGGACGGCGCGGTGCGGACGCGCTCCGCACCCGTCTGGGCGCCGCGCGCAGCTCAGCGCGGGTTCTCGCCCAGCACCTGCTCGATCGAGCGGGCTCCGCGCTGCTTGAACAGCAGGTCGAGCGCTTCAAGCATCAGGGCATGCATCTTGGTGCGCTCGGCGTAGGCCAGATCCCGGAGCTGGTCGTAGACCGGGGGCTCCAGATAGACCGACATCTGCTTGGCGCGCTCCTTGAGCGTCCCGGCCCGCGCGGAGAGCGGGGGCGACGCCGCGAGGTCGAGCTGGACGATCTCCGCACCCGAGGGCTTGTTCGCCTTCGCGGCCGGTCGGGCCCCGCCTTTGCGCGGCCCGTTGGCCGGGCCGGCGGCGGCGACGATCGAGGCGAGGTCGAGCTTAGGCGGCCTTGACATGCTTTCTCGCGTCCTTGCCCGTCGCCGCGGCCTTGCTCGGGCGCTGCCCCGTCGCCTGCATGCGGCGCTCGATCCAGCTCCAGAGCCGGCGCACTTCGCCCGCGGCCTGGCCCTTCGGGTTGAACTCGGTGACGCCCTGGCCGACGCCGATGGCGTCCTGGTGGTCGTTGCGCGCCACGATGTTGACGTCGGGCAGGATGCCGAGCACCGCCAGGCCGTCGGCGGCGTCGCGGATGCGGTAGGAGCGCGGCGGGGTCTGGTTCAGGACGAAGGCGAACTTCTTCTCCAGGCGGTAGACGGCGGCGAGCGTCGGCTTGAAGGCACGGAGGTCGGCGGGGGTCGGCCGGCACGGGATGATGCACAGATCCGCCGCGCGGATCGCCGAGAGCGTGCCGTTGGAATCGACGCCGGGGGTGTCGATGAACACGTAGTCGTAGGACGACTCGGCCAGCCGCTCCATCACGAGGTCGATCTGCGTGGCGTCGATCTGCGCCACCTCGGGGCCGTCGGCGGTGCGGTGATCGAGCCAGTCGGTGATCGTGGCCTGCCGGTCCATCTCCAGGATGCAGACCGCGTGTCCGGCTTCCTGCGCGGCGACCGCGAGCGAGATGCACAGGGTGCTCTTGCCGCTGCCTCCCTTCTGCGTGACGAACGTGATCGCTTTCATGCCGGCCACCCCACCGTTCTCGGTCTTTCGGGCGGTCCGGTCCTGTGATGCCGGGATGCCCAGATCCCGGATTTCGCCCAACATGGTTAACCGGCCGTTAAAGGTGAGTCGGCTGCCGCCCGTCACTGTGTTCACTTGAGGTTGGTTTTTTGTGGCGGTGCCACCTGGGCTCTTTACGAGGTCGGCAGAGTCGGCTTAACATAACTTAAGGCTGGTTCGGCCGTATAAATTCACCTCAGATTGCTTTTCAGGATCCGGTGCGGCGCCAAATGCTGCTCCGGTCGGGTGAATCCGCGGCTCGCCGATGAGCCCCGAACTGCGGCCGTTCGTGCCCGGAGACCATCTGCCGGTACCCCGAGATGACGGCTTTTGAACCTGACCTTCCTTCCGCCTTCGCCGGTTCCGCCTGCCTGGGGGCCTGGGCCCATGATCCGGCGACGAACCGTCTCGCGCTCTCGCCGATCCTGGCACGGCTGCTCGGCGTGCCGGGGGAGGCCGCGGGCGGGGCACCCCTGACGCTGGCTCTCGCGGCGGTGGAGGCCGAGGACGCCCTCCGCCTGGAGAGTGTCTTGCGGGCGGCGGTCGAGGATGGGCGTCCCTTCGAGGCGGAGTTCCGCACCCGCCCCGGGCCGGAGGGCGTGCGCTGGCTGCGCCTGATGGGACGATGCCGGCGCGATCCCGGCACGGGCGCGCGGACGACGCAGGGGCTCGCCTTCGACCTGACGGAGGAGCGCCGCCCCGTCGGTTCGGAGACGGACCAGGCCCAGCGGCAGGCCAACCGCCTCGCCGACCACGCGGCCGCGATGAAGGGTCTGGTGGCGGGCCTGCGCAATCCGCCGCTGGCCCGTCTGGTCGATGAGGTCGCCGTCGAGATCGGTCACGAACTCGCCCGCCGTCTTCGCGGCAGCGGCCGGCAGGTGCATTGAGCGGCGCTCGCCTTCCGTTTTGCCTCGTCATTTTCCCGGAAGCCGGCGGCCGCCTTTCGGGACGATGCTCGGCCGTCCGTGCCTCATCGCGACAATCGCGACGCGGCTCGGAGCATCACGGCGGCAGCGCGGAGGCTTCGAGCGGCGGCCGCAGGCGTGCCGGCGGCGCCGGGAACAGGAGAGGGCGCAGGGCCTGTGCCGAGTCCGGCACGGGACGCGCCAGGGCGGCCGCGAAGGCTTTTCGCAGGGCCGAGCAGCCGCGTCCCGGGACCGGTGCCGCCGACCCCGTCGCCGCGAGGGCCTCGACGGCGGCCCGCTTCGAGGGATCCTCCGCGGGCCTCAATCCGAGGGCGCGCGCGAGGATCGCGCGGCCGGCGGCGAGCTGTGTCCGGTCGAGCCGTGGCCGCGTCAGCACGGCGCCCGCCCCCTCCCTGGCCGCCGCGCAGACCCGCGCCCGGTCCGGATTCGGGCGCTGCATCGCCCGCAGGATCATCCGGCCGAGTTCGTCCAGGGCAGCGGGATCGGCGTCGGCGAGGCTTCGCGCCACCGCGTGGGCGGCCATCCGGCGGACGCCGTCCACCGCCTCCCCCTCCGGGCGGCCCCGGTGGTAGCCGTCGAGATACCACGCCGCGATCGGCGCGACGGTGCCCGGCGCACCCGCCTCCACCGCGTCCAGCAGCGGCACGTCGTGCAGGATCACACGGCGGACCCGCTCGGGCGTGTCGCCGTCGTCGAGGGTGGAGTCGGGAAAGCGGTAGGCATCGACGATGCCGGTGGCGACACCGGCCTTCACCAGGGTGTCGGCGTCGGGGATCATCAGGTCGTCCGGCCGGATCGTGAGGGCGGCATCGACGAAGTCGGCCCGCACGCCCGCGGCAAGGTAGGCGGCGCGCTCGGGCGCGCTGTCGACGGCGAACTCGCTGCCGACCGAGTCGGTCTCGTAGGGGGCGTGGAAGCCGAGCCGCGCATCCGCCAGGACAAGCCGCTCGCGCCCGCGCACGAAGGCCAGGGTGCAGGCGGAGACGCAGTAATCCGGCACGTAGGTGACGAGGCGGCGTTCCGCGATCAGCGCGCCGATGGCCGCGCCCTCATCGACCAGACCGCCCTCGCTGGTGAGGTGGATGCGCTCGACCGTTCGATGGGCGTCGAGGAGCCCGGCGAGCCGCTCGGCGG
>NZ_BPRD01000152.1 GCF_022179745.1 Methylorubrum podarium | reverse complement strand
GCGTACCCGATGCCCGCGGCCAGGCGCGAAAACCCGCGAGTTCGGGTAGCATCCGCATGTCCGCACCGCCTGCTTGGACGGGCCGCCCGGAGAACTCCTATCTCCTGCCGGGCATTTCGTGCCTGTACCCGTGCGCATGCCAGTCGTTGTCCGCGTGCGCGGGCTTGCCGTCGGGCACCTTCTCCCCCGCCGGAGCGCGAGCCGTTGCGGTGGGTTGGTCCGCCGGACACGGCTCCGGTGTTCAGGACCGTTCGCTTGAAGTTCGGGACGTTGCCATGCACGTCCAAGATGAAGGCAGGATCCTCGGCGGCCTCCTGCATCCCGGGGGAGAGCAGCCGCGACCGTCCGCTTCAACTGTCCGCCATCCGGCGGCAACCGCATCGGTCAATTCGAACAACGAGGTAACCACGCCGTTAGTGGCTGGATCGCTGGGTCCGCGACGAGATGTGTCCGCGACCGGACACCCGGCCGAGGAAGGTGGACATCGGCCGGCAATTCGCCCTCCGGGCCGGTCGCCAGGGCGACGCGCACTTACGAGTGTAGCGCGCGCCAACTCGGTGGTTCTCCAGCACGCGTCGGGGGGCGGCCAGGCGCACTGTCGCCAGCACCTGGTCGCCGCCCGTATGCGGCATCCCGAAAGGGAGCTTCGAAGCTGCGGAGTTCGAGCCTGACCTGAGTGGCCTGCCGCGTTCCGAGACGGGGCCGCCATAGGTCGGGGACGGACGGCGCAAGCTCCGTCGGAACGCCGGGTGGGACAAAACGGGAGACATCCCGACCAGCCAAACGTGTTAAGCCGCTGCCATGCCCGCCAAGCGCTCGCGTCATACCTCCCTGGTCGTGCCCGTCGCCGGATGGTCGAAAAGCCAAGCCACCCAAAGTAAGCACACCTCGGCCAGCGAGTTCACCCGCGCTTCGATGCGCGTGAAAGCCCGGCACGAGGCTCACACGGTAGGTCAGGTCCCGTGGTCGACACGGTCTCCGCTAGCGCAAGGGCAAGCCTGATCCGATGACCCAGGCTCCGGGCTTCCTGGCAGGAGGGGGCAACATGGGCGCGCGGATGCGCGCCCACGATTGGGCGTCGACGTTCCTCGGGCCGGCGGACCGGTGGCCGCAAGCCTTCGTGACGCTGTTGCGAGTGATGCTCAGCTCGCGCCAGCCGATGTTCCTGTGCTGGGGTCCCGAGCGTACGCTCGTCTACAACGACGCCTACGCCCCCATGCTCGGCGCCCGGCATCCCGATGCCCTCGGTCGCCCGTTCTTCGATGTCTGGCCCGAGGTCCGCATCGAGGTCGGGGTCCTGATGGATCGGGTGTATGCCGGCGACCCGGTGCACATGGACGACCTCCAGCTCACCTTGCACAGGAACGGCTACCCCGAGGAAACGCACTTCTCGTTCTCCTACACGCCCGTCCCGGACGACAGAAACACGGTCGCGGGGCTGTTCTGTGCCTGTACCGAGATCACCAAGCAGGTCCTGGCCGAGCGCCGCCTGTCGGCCGAGCGCGAGCGCTTCGCCAGCCTCTTCGAGCAGACCCCGACGTTCATGACCGTGCTGCGCGGCAGGGAGCATCGGTTCGAACTGGCCAATCCCCGCTACCTGAAGCTCGTCGGCCACCGGGACGTCGTAGGCAGGACGGTCGCGGAAGCCCTGCCCGACGCGGTCGAGCAAGGGTTCCTGGAAATTCTCGACCAGGTCTACGACAGCGGCGTGCCGCAGACGTTCCATGGCATCCGCTACGCCGTGCAGGCGGTGCCGGGCGGCCCGCATGACGAGCGCTTCGTCGACGTCGTCTACCAACCGATCCGGGATGTCGACGGTACGGTCGGGGGTATCTTCATCGAGGGCGCGGACGTCACCGACCGTGCGCGGGCGGAGACGCGGCGCGAGGCGCTGGTGCGGATCACCGACCGGTTCAATGAGCTCACGAGGGCGGACGACATCGCTTTCGCGGCCTCGCAGGTCCTCGGCGAGACGTTGGCGGTCAGCCGTGTGGGATACGGCACCATCGACCCCGACGCCGAGACGCTCCACGTCGAGCGCGACTGGAACGCACCGGGCGTCGAGACCCTCGCCGGCGTCGTGCCGCTGCGGACCTACGGGTCGTTCATCGACAGCCTGAAGCGCGGCGAGTTCGTCAGCATCGCGGACGTCGAGCGCGACGATAGGACGGCGGGCGCGGCGGAGGCCTCGAAGGGGCGCGGCGCGCACGCCTTCGTCAACGTGCCGGTGCTCGAACAGGGTCGGCTCGTGGCCGCCCTCTTCGTCAACCATGCCGAGGTGCGGGACTGGGCGCCGGACGACCTGGCCTTCATCCGGGAAGTCGCGGGCAGGACCCGCATCGCGGTTGAGCGGAGCCGTGTCGAGACGGCCTTGCGCGACCTCAACGCCGACCTCGAACGGCAGGTCGCCGAACGGTCACGCGAGTTGAGCCGGACTTGGCAGGTCTCCACGGACCTCCTGGGCATCGCCGACGACGCCGGATTCTTCGTCCGGACCAACCCGGCCTGGAAGTCGCTGCTGGGCTGGAGCGATGCGGAGGCCGCACGCATCCCCTTCGTCGAGCTGGTCCACCCCGACGACGTCAGGGCCACCCACGCCGCGCTGGATCGGCTACGGGCCGGGGAGGCGGTCCTCCGCTTCGAGAACCGCTGCCGCACCACCGCCGGTGGGTACCGCTGGCTAGCCTGGGTCGCGGTCCCCGAGGGCGGGCAATTCTACTGCAGCGCGCGGGACGTGACGGAGGAGAGGGAGCATGCCGCGACCCTCGCCGAGCGTACCGCCGAGCGCGACCGGCTCTGGAACCTGTCCGAGGACATGCTGGCCCGCGCCAACTACCAGGGGACGATGTCGGCGGTGAGTCCTGCCTGGACCCAGGTGCTAGGCTGGTCCGAGGCCGAGCTCCTGTCGCGGCCCTACGCGACCTTCATGCATCCCGACGACACGGACCAGACGCTTGCGGCCCTCGTCCGGATGGGCGACACGAAGCGGCCAACCCGGTTCGAGAACCGCATCGCCGCGAGCGACGGGTCGTGGAAGTCCATCGAATGGACCGTGGCGCCCGAGCCGGACGGGCTGCACTTCATCGCCGTCGGTCGCGACCTGAGCGTGGCGAAGGCGCGCGAGGCGGAACTCGCGGCGGCTCAGGAAGCCCTGAGGCAATCGCAGAAGATGGAGGCGGTCGGACAGTTGACCGGCGGCTTGGCGCACGACTTCAACAACCTG
>NZ_BPRD01000151.1 GCF_022179745.1 Methylorubrum podarium | reverse complement strand
GCCGCTGACGCTCGCCGCGCTGCTCCTCCTCGTGGTGCGCCCGTTCACGATCTGGCTGCACGAAGTGGTCTCGAACCAGCTGGTCGTGCCGCAATCGACGAACCAGATCCGCTGGCGCACGCATCTCTACACGCTCGGCCACTCCCTTTCGTACTTCCAGGCGGATTTCGCCGGGCGGCTCGCCAACCGCACCGTTCAGGTCGGTCCGGCGGTGCGCGAACTCGCCGTCGTGTTCATCGACACGCTGCTCTACGTCGCGATCTACGCGGTCACCGCGATCGGGCTGTTCTCCTCGATCTCGGCGTGGCTGGCGCTTCCCGTCGTGGTCTGGGTCGCGGCCTATGCCGGCTTGACGGCGTGGTTCGTGCCGCGCGCCCGCAAGCGCTCGCACCTGACCGCCGAGACCCGCTCGACGCTGATCGGCCGGGTGGTCGACAGCTACACCAACATCCTCACCGTCAAGCTGTTCGCCCGCGACCGCGAGGAGCGCGCCGCCGTGCGCGACGCGGTCGACACCCACACGAAGGCCTATCTGCACCAGTTCCGGCTCACCACGCTGACGACGAGCCTGCTCGGCGGCCTCAACAGCCTGCTCCTCTTCGCCACGGCCGCCGTCTGCTTCGCCCTGTGGCAGCGCGGCGCGATGACGACAGGCGAGGCCTCGGCCGGCCTCGCGCTGGTCCTTCGGCTCATGGCGATGTCGGGCTGGGTGATGCAGACCGTGCGCGGCGTGTTCGAGAATGTCGGCGTGATCCAGGAGAGCATGCAGACGATCGCCCGTCCGCACGCGCTCACCGACGCGCGGGACGCGCGGACGCTGCACGTCACCGGCGGCGACATCCGCTTCGAGAACGTGGACTTCCACTACGGGCGGGGCGACGCCAGCATCATCGAGAACCTCTCCTTCCACATCCGTCCGGGTGAGAAGGTCGGGCTCGTCGGCGTCAGCGGCGCCGGCAAGAGCACCATCACCGCGCTGCTCCTGCGCCTGCACGACGTCGAGGGCGGGCGCATCCTGATCGATGGCCAGGACATCGCCGGGGTGACGCAGGATTCCCTGCGCGGCGCCATCGCCATGGTGAGCCAGGACACCTCGCTCCTGCACCGCTCGATCCGCGACAACATCGGCTACGGCCGCCCGGACGCGTCCGACGCCGAGATCGAGCGGGCGGCGCGGCTGGCGCATGCCCACGACTTCATCCTCGACCTCGTGGACCACAAGGGCCGGCGCGGCTACGACGCCCATGTCGGCGAGCGCGGGGTGAAGCTCTCCGGCGGTCAGCGCCAGCGCATCGCGATCGCCCGCGTCATCCTCAAGGACGCGCCGATCCTCATCCTCGACGAGGCGACGAGCGCGCTCGACAGCCAGGTCGAGGCGGCGATCCAGGAGGCGCTCGATACGTTGATGGGCGACAAGACCGTGCTCGCCATCGCCCACCGGCTCTCGACCATCGCGGCCCTCGACCGGCTGATCGTGATCGATCGCGGCCGGATCGTGGAGGAGGGCACCCATGCCGAGCTGATCCGCCGGGGCGGCCTCTACGCCGACCTGTGGCGGCGCCAGTCCGGCGGCTTCCTGGGGGATCGGGCGCCGGCTCCGGCCTCGTGAGCGAACGAACGGAGCGGACGACGTGACGTCTTCACCGAGCCTCGCGGCCAGCGGCCTCGGCCGGCCGCCGGCCTCGCCCTGGCTCGACGAGCTGCGCGCGACGCTGCGGCTTTCCGGCCCGCTCGTCCTGATCAACCTCGCCCAGCACGGCTTGGTGGCTTCGAACACGGTGCTGCTCGGCCGGCTCGGTGCCGAGCCCATCGCGGCGGGCGCGCTCGCCACCAGCCTCTACCTGCTGCTGTTCATCGGTGGCATCGGCCTCACCTCCTCGGTGGCGCCCCTCGTCGCCGAGTCGGTCGGACGCGAGGCGGGCGTGGAGCGGGCCGGCGAGGTGCGGCGCACGGTCCGGGCGGGCCTGTGGGTCGGCTTCCTCGTGACCCTCGCGCTGATGCCGGTGCTCTGGTTCACGGAGGAGCTGCTCGAACTGCTGCGGCAGGAGCCGGCGGTGGCGCGGGATGCCGGCCGCTACATGCGGGTGCTGCAATGGTGGATGATCCCGGCCCTCGCCTTCATGGTGCTCAAGGGTGCGCTCGCCGCGCTCCAGCGGCCGGGGCCGCCGCTGGCGGTGAGCCTCGCCGCGCTGCCGCTCAATCTCGGCCTCGGCGCCTTCCTCGCCTTCGGGCCGCCGCAGCTCGGCATCGTCGGCGTGGCCCTCGGCACGGTGCTCACCGAGTTCCTGGCGCTCGCTGCCCTGGTGCTGGTGATCCGGTTCGACCGCAGCCTTCACCGGCACCGGATGTTCGCCCGTCTCTGGCGCCTCGATCCCGAGCGCCTCGCCCGCGTGGTGCAGGTCGGCCTGCCGATGGGCGTGGCGGGGATCGCCGAGGCCGGGCTGTTCGAGGCGGCCACGGTGGCGATGGGCACCTTCGGCACGGTGCCGCTCGCCGCCCACGCGGTCACGCTCCAGATCGCGGCGACCTGCTTCATGGTGCCCAACGGCATCGGGCAGGCGGCGACGGTGCGGGTCGGCCGCGCCTACGGCGCCGCCGATCGGGCGGCTCTGCGCCGGGCCGGTGCCGTCGCGCTCTGGCTCGGCTTCGGCTTCATGGTGGCCTGCGCCGTGGTGCAGCTTGTCGCCCCGCGCACCCTGATCGGCCTGTTCCTCGACGCCGGGGCGCCGGGCGCAGCGAGCGTGTTTCCGGTGGCGACCGGCTTCCTGGTCTTCTCGGCCCTGTTCGCGATCTCGGACGGGGTGCAGTCGGTGGCGCTCGGGGCGTTGCGCGGCCTGCAGGACACCAAGGTGCCGATGCTGATCGCGCTCACCGGCTACTGGGGCATCGGCGTGCCGCTCGGGGCGGCGCTCGCCTGGGGCGCAGGGATGGGCGGGCGTGGCATCTGGGCGGGCTTCTGCGCCGGCCTTCTCGTCGTCTCGGTCTCCCTGGTGATCCGCTGGCGGCGGCTGAGCGCCGGCCGCCCGCGCGGCCCAAGCGCGCAGGGCGCACCCTAGCGGCGCTCAGGCGGAACCGGGCCTGAAAAACCCCTGTTCCCGTCCCCGACGACACCGAGAGGATATCGAGAGGGGAGGGCTGCCATGGCCGGGGCCGACGATCACGAGGCGATCTGGAAGGATTTCAAGGGCGCGGTGAACATGACCGCCTCGGCCCTGGAGAAGTTCCTGGAGACCGACGAGAGCCAGTCGGTCGGCCAGAAGAAGGACGGCGGCGAGGCCACCGGCCACAAGCAGGGCCGCCGCATCGTCGAGATCCTCCACAAGAAGAAGGCCGACCTCTCCGACGACGACTACGCGCACATGAAGAAGGTGGTGGGCTACGTGCACCGCCACCTCAAGCAGGGCGGCCCCGACGACAAGTCCAAGATGAAGGACTCGCCCTGGCGCCTCTCGCTGATGAACTGGGGCCACGATCCGATGAAGGATTGACGGCCCCGTTTCCGCGCGCCTCAGGCGGCCTTGCGCCGCTCCGGGTACAGGCCGGCCAGGCCCTCCTCGGTCGCCGGGCAGACGCCGCGCTCGGTAATGAGGCCGGTGACGAGGCGGGCGGGCGTCACGTCGAAGGCCGGGTTGGCCACCGGGCTTCCCGGCGAGACCACGGCCACGGTGGCGAAGGCGCCGTCGTCGGTGCGGCCGGTGAGGTGGGTGACCTCGCGGGCGTCGCGCTCCTCGATCGGGATGTCGCGCACCCCGTCGGACAGCGTCCAGTCGATGGTGGAGAAGGGCAGCGCCGCGTAGAACGGGATGCGGTTGTCGGAGGCCGCGAGCGCCTTCAGGTAGGTGCCGATCTTGTTGCAGACGTCGCCCGACGCCGTGGTGCGGTCCGAGCCGACGATGCAGACATCGACCTGTCCGTGCTGCATCAGGTGGCCGCCGGCATTGTCGGCGATCACGGTGTGCGGCACGCCGTGGGCGTTGAGTTCGAAGGCGGTGAGCGCCGCGCCCTGGTTGCGCGGCCGGGTCTCGTCCACGAAGACGTGGACCGGCACGCCGGCATCGTGGGCGACGTAGATCGGCGCCAGCGCCGTGCCCCAATCGACGGTGGCGAGCCAGCCGGCGTTGCAATGGGTCAGCACGTTGACGGGACCGCCCTTCTTCGCGGCGATCCCGGAAAGGATCCTGGCGCCGTGCTCGCCGATGGCGCGGCAGCTCGCAACGTCCTCGTCGGCGATCCGGGCGGCCTCCGCGAAGGCGATCGCCGCGCGCTCGGATTCCGGCGCCCGGCGCAGCATGGCGGCCATCCGGTCGAGGGCCCAGCGCAGGTTGATCGCGGTCGGCCGCGTCGCGGCCAGCGCCGCGGATGCCCGCTCGATGCCCGCCTCGCGCGCGTCCTCCCGCATGGCCAGCGCCAGCCCGTAGGCGGCGGTGACGCCGATCAGCGGCGCGCCCCTTACCACCATGGTGCGGATCGCCACGGCCGCATCGTCGAGATTGGCCAGCCGCTTCAGCTCGAACGCGAAGGGCAGCCGGGTCTGGTCGATGACCGTGACGGCCTGCCCGTCGGCCTCGGGGAAGATGGTGCGGTAGGGACGTCCGTCGATCTTCATAGGCTCCCTGTCGCACGAAGAGCCCGCGCGCGCCAATCCCCGATGTCATGCCGCGGGACATGCCGCGGGACCTGCCGATCCTGCGGACGGCGAGGCGGCGATCGCTGCGAAACAGTCCTCATTGGGCCGATCGGGCCGGGAATAGTGTGGAGGACTTCCGCTTCCGCCTCGCGAAGACATGACAGCGGCGCCGAATCGATCAATCTCGGTCCGCCGCCCGCGACGAGAGGCGTCGCACGGTCCGAACCGCAGGAGGCCGCGATGTCCGATCATCTGGAGGACGTGAAGAAATACGCCAAGAAGCCGGTCAACGAGGCCGCCGTCGCCGGTCTGGAGAAGACCTACCGGCTCGTCCTGTCGCAGGCCGACACCCGCTACGTCGCCTGTTCCGACAAGGCGGAGCTGGAGACCGTGCGCAAGAACTTCCTGGAGAAGAAGCTCGGCCTGTCCGGCGACGACCTCGACGCCGCGGTCAAGGAGGTCTGCGAGACGATGAAGGCGACCCGCTCCAAGTCGCGGCTGACCTTCTACTACCTGCTGGCGGAGCGGTACGGGAAGCTCGACGCCCTCGCCTGAGCGCCGCGCCGGGAACGCCCCGGCGCGACGCTCTTACCGGGCGACCCGCTCGACGTAGATGTCGATATAGGCGCCGTCGTCCAGGCCGAGCAGGTCCCGGATCATGCCGGGCAGCTTGCACAGCAGGGCCGGCATGGTGGGCGCCTCGGTGGCGAGGCCCGGAACCGGCGAGTCGTGGACGAAGAAGACGCCCGCAGCCTCGTCCCAGGCGCAGCGGACGGTGACCTTGCAACCCATCGTGCGGTCCTCGAGGTAGGAGGGGAGGGGGGACGGCGCGGAAGCAACCGCGTCGTCGCCGTCAGGGGGCTGGCCAGGATCGGCCTCAGAACCGCACGGGGCGCACACGCTTCACCTGCGGGATCGCCTCGATCGCCCTCAGCACCTCGGGGGACACTTCGCCGTCCACCGCCACGAAGGCGATGGCGTTGCCGCCCTCGGCCTCGCGACCGAGCGCGAAGGTCGCGACGTTGACGCCCGCATCCCCGAGCACGGTGCCGAGACGCCCGATGAAACCCGGCTTGTCGTGGTTGCGCACGTAGAGCATGTGCGGCGCGAAGGCCGCGTCGATGTCGATGCTGCGGATCTCGATCACGCGCGGCCGGCCGTCGTGGAAGACGGTGCCGGCGGCGTCCCGCGGCATGTCCTCGGCGTCCACGGTGATGCGCACCACCGACTCGTAGTCGCTCGCCCCGCCCTCGCGCTTGACCTCGTCCACGACGATCCCGCGATCCTTCGCGATCACGGGGGCCGAGACCATGTTCACCTCCTGCAGGATCGGGCGCAGCACGCCGGTCACCGCCGCGGAGGTGAGCGCCCGGGTGTTCATCCCGGCCACCGCGCCCTCGTAGGTGATGCGGATACCCTTGATCGGCGCTTCGGTGAGCTGGCCCAGGAACGAGCCGAGCTTCTCGCAGAGCGCGACGAAGGGCTTGAGGCGCGGCGCCTCCTCGGCCGAGATCGAGGGGAAGTTGATCGCGTTGGTGATGGCGCCGCTCAGCAGGTAGTCGGCCATCTGCTCGGCGACCTGGAGCGCCACGTTCTCCTGCGCCTCGGAGGTCGAGGCGCCGAGATGGGGCGTGCAGATCACATTCGGGTGGCCGAAGAGCGGGTTCTCGGTCGCCGGCTCGGTGACGAACACGTCGAAGGCCGCGCCCGCCACGTGGCCGGAATCGAGGGCCGCGCGGAGTGCCGCCTCGTCCACGAGACCGCCGCGGGCGCAGTTGATGACGCGCACGCCGCGCTTCGTCTTGGCGAGGTTTTCTTCCGAGAGGATGTTGCGGGTCTTGTCGGTGAGCGGCACGTGGAGGGTGATGATGTCGGCCCGCGCCAGCAACTCGTCGAGCTCGACCTTCTCGACGCCGATCTCGACGGCGCGCTCCGGCGTCAGGAAGGGATCGTAGGCGACGACCTTCAGCTTCAGCCCGAGCGCCCGGTCCGCGACCACGGCGCCGATATTGCCGCAGCCGATCACGCCGAGCGTCTTGGCCGTCAGCTCGACGCCCATGAAGCGGTTCTTCTCCCACCTGCCGGCTTGCGTCGAGGCGTCGGCCGCGGGGATCTGTCGGGCGAGCGCGAACATCAGCGCGATGGCGTGTTCGGCGGTGGTGATCGAGTTGCCGAACGGCGTGTTCATCACGATCACGCCCTTGGCGGTGGCCGCGGGGACGTCGACGTTGTCGACGCCGATGCCGGCGCGGCCGACCACCTTCAGCCGCGTGGCCTCGGCGAGCAGCTTGCCCGTCACCTTGGTGGCGGAGCGGATGGCGAGGCCGTCGTAGTCGCCGATGATGGCGGCCAAAGCCTCCTTGTCCTTGCCGAGGCCGGGCTGGAAATCGACCTCGATGCCGCGATCGCGGAAGATCTGGACGGCGGCGTCGGACAGGGCGTCGGAGATGAGGACCTTGGTCGTGGGCTTGGTCATGGAAAGCACCTCGCGTCAGGCAGGCGCGCAGGATCGCTCGCTTCTCGGCGAAGCGTGGCCGGTTCGCGCAGCGCGCGGAACAAGGCACCGGCGGATCGCTGGAGCGCGTTGATAAGCAAATGGCCGGTCTCGCGACCGGCCATCATGGCGTCTCGGACCCTCAGGCCGCCGCGGCGGCGAGCGCCGCCTTTTCCTGGGCGAAGGCCCAGTCGAGCCAGGGGGTGAGCGCCGCGAGGTCGGAGGCCTCGACGGTGGCCCCGCACCAGATGCGCAGGCCGGCGGGCGCGTCGCGGTAGGCGCCGAAGTCGAAGGCTACGCCCTCGGCCTCCAGGCGGCCGACGATGCCGGCGGCGACCTTCTTGACCACGGCGTCGCCCTTGGCGAGCACGTCCGGGTCGGTGATCACGAGGCAGACGCCCGTGTTCGAGTAGGTCGCCGGGTCCACCGCGAGGTGGCCGATCCAGGGGGTGCGCGCCACCCAGTCGTGGACCACCTTGGCGTTGGCGTCCGCCCGCGCGTGCAGCGCGTCGAGGCCGCCGATGCTCTCGGCCCATCTCAGGGTGTCGATGTAGTCCTCGACCGCGAGCATCGAGGGCGTGTTGATGGTGTCGCCCTTGAAGATGCCCTCGATGAGCTTGCCGCCCTTGGTCAGGCGAAACACCTTCGGGATCGGCCAGGCCGGGGTGTGGCTCTCGAGGCGCGCCACCGCGCGCGGCGAGAGGATCAACATGCCGTGCGCGGCCTCGCCGCCCATCACCTTCTGCCAGGAATAGGTGACGACATCGAGCTTGTCCCACGGCAGCGGCATCGCGAAGGCGGCCGAGGTCGCGTCGCAGATCGTGACGCCCTCGCGGTCGTCGGCGATCCAGTCGCTGTGCGGGATCTTCACGCCGGCGGTGGTGCCGTTCCAGGTGAAGACGACGTCGTTGTTCCGGGTGTCGATCGCGTCCAGCGCCGGCAGGATGCCGTGCTCGGTGGTGCGGACGACCGGATCGATCTGGAGCTCCTTCAGCGCGTCGGTGACCCACTCGGCGCCGAAGGAATCCCAGGCCATGACCTCGACGGTCTTGGGACCGAGCATCGACCACATCGCCATCTCGACGGCGCCGGTGTCGGAGCCGGGGACGATGCCGATGCGGTAATCGGCGGGGACGCGCAGGACCTTGCGGGTCAGCTCGATGGCCTCGGCGAGCTTCGCCTTGCCGGCGGCCGAGCGGTGCGAGCGGCCGAGCGCCGCGCCGGAGAGGGCATCGAGGGTCCAGCCGGGACGCTTGGTCGTGGGGCCGGACGAGAAATAGGGCACGCGCGGGCGCGCGGCGGGCTTTTGAGCCGTCATGTCAGCCATCCTTCCAGATGAGCGCCTCCCGTTGGGGGGAGGTGTCCCGCCGCCGGAAATGACGGATTGTGGGCCGCAATGCAAGCGGCCTTTCTAACATTCGGCCTGGTGTGTGTTGCAGGTGACAGAACGGTCCTTCAGTCACCGGAAGAACAGATATGTAGAAGATCCGTCTAAGGCTCTTCGCCATCCAGCAGGTCGGGCCGGCGCGCCCGCGTCAGGGCGCGGCTGCGCTCGGCGCGCCAGCGGGCGATGGCCGCGTGGTTGCCGCCCATCAGCACGTCGGGGATCGTCCGCCCCTCCCATTCCCGCGGCCGGGTGTAGTGCGGGTATTCGAGGAGCCCGCCCTCGAAGCTCTCCTCGACGCCGGAGGCGTGCTTGCCCATCACGCCGGGCAGCAGACGCACGCAGGCATCGATCAGCACCAGCGCCGCGATCTCGCCGCCCGAGAGCACGTAGTCGCCGATCGACACTTCCTCGAGGGCGCGCGCCTCGATCACCCGCTCGTCCACGCCCTCGAACCGCCCGCAGACGAGGATCGCGCCGGGC